>DATKQG010000014.1 GCA_035532835.1 Candidatus Dormiibacterota bacterium | reverse complement strand
TTCGTGGTGGCCGGGCTCATCACGGTGTATTTCAGTTATCGCCTGGGTTACGTTGCGCAAACGGGCGATGCGGCGGCGATCTTTGCGTTCAAAAACCACGCTTGGCGCAACACGTTCTGGGTTTCGCTACCGGCGGGCGTGCTCTTCGTTGCGGGAAGTCTGCTCCTGGCGGAGTCGCCGCGTTGGCTCTTTGCGAAGGGGCGGCGCGAGGCAGCTTCCGCCGCGCTCTCGCGTTCGCGATCGAGCGACGAGGCGCAATTGGAACTGCGCGAGATGGACGAAGTGGATGGCGAGCAACGCAAATCGCCGTCGGCCGGCGCCAAAATCAGAGACTCCCTGCTCCAACGCCGATACGTCGTGCCGTTCGTCCTGGCATGCGTCATTCTCACGTGCAATCAACTCACCGGTATCAACTCGATCATCCCATATAACACCACGATCCTCTTGCAGGCCGGGCTCTCCGACGTGCAAGCGCACGTCGGGAGCCTGGTCTTCAGCATCGTGAACTTTCTGGTGACCATGATCGCCATGATGCTCGTCGATCGAGTCGGGCGAAAATTTTTACTCACCCTTGGAAGCGCCGGGATCATCCTCTCGCTCGTCGCGACGGGCCTGCTCTTCCACCGTACCGAGGCACATCGCGTCAACGTCCGCGCGCCCGTCCAAGCGATGGTTACGCAAGCGCAGACGCTCTCGCTACGCTTCGATTCGGCAACGGCCGGCAGACTCTTGACCGCCGTCGGCGAGCCCGCGCCCGGCCGGCCGCAATCGCTCGAGATCCTTTATTCCTACGGCGCGTTCCACTATGCAACCAACGTCGTACGCTCGAACGATCCGGCAGCGCCCCTGGCCATCGCGCGCGCCGTACCGGCAAACCGGGTCGAAGCATTTTTCGCAAATCCATTCGGTCATTTGGCCGTCGCGAGAACCGCGCCGCTCGTTATCGATTCCGCCTACGTGACGCCGTTGCCGCGTCAAACCAACGGATGGCTCGTCGCGCTGACGCTCTATCTTTTTATGGCATCGTTCGCGATCGGGCCGGGCGTCTGCGTATGGTTGGCGCTCTCGGAATTGATGCCGACCCGGATTCGCTCCAACGGTATGAGCATCGCGCTCTTTCTCAATACCGGAACATCAACGATCATCGCGGCCGTGTTCTTGCCGATGGTCGGCAAATACGGCTACTCGACGATGTTCTTCGCGTTCGCGGCATGTACGGTCATCTACTTGCTGACCGCGGCGTTGTTCTTACCCGAGACCAAGGGCAAGACGTTGGAAGAGATTGAGGAGCGCTTCATCGGAGCTCCTCAATCGGCGAAAATTTCGTCCACCTAGCACCAACGCCAAGGCTCGCCGGCATAGACGAGCCGATGCTTGGTTGAGACGTAGCCTGCCTGAGGGTTGCCCGCATGGTCGAGATGCAGGTAACTCGGGGAATCGAAGGCGGTCATGCTCACTCCTTAGGAGAGCGCGGGTACGTCCCACAGGGCCAATTCGCCGTGCCCCTTGACGCCCAACCTCGGCACGTCGAAGAGCCGAACGGCATCGCCTTTATGCAACGTTTCACCGTTCGCTTCCACCACGCCGTCGGCGACAAACAGAAAACCGTACCGCGACGGCGCAAATTCGTGAACCACCATCGCGTCCTCCACTCGCGCGACCCCGAAACTCGCGGCCTGCGTAATGCGAATCGGCGCCTCTACGTGCTCTTGCCCGCTCACCGGATAGAGCCAACGGTTACGGCGATCCTCGATGCCGAACTGCATCTGGCCGTACGACGGCGGCGTCCCAAGCTTGCCCGGCAACACCCACATCTGTACGAGATGCAGCGGCTGCGATTGGCTGTTATTGAATTCGCTATGGCGCACGCCCGTACCGGCGCTCATAAATTGGACGCCGCCGGGGCCGACCACGCCGCGATTACCCATGTCGTCTTCGTGCGCGAGTTCGCCGGAAAGCACGTAGGTAACGATCTCCATGTCGCGATGCGGATGCGGCGGAAAGCCTTGACCGGCCGCGATTTCGTCGTCGTTGAAAACCCGCAGCGCGCCCCAGTTGAGGTTATCCGGATCGACGTATTCGGCGAAGCTGAACGAGTGAAACGTCTTGAGCCATCCGTGTTCGAAGAAGGCTCGCTCGTTCGAGCGCTGGATGGAGAACGCGGGGTTGTGGGTGGTCGTGAGGGTCATAACCTTCTCCGTAATCCTGGGGTGGGGGCGAACGGTTGCGGGGGCTTGGCATTCGGCGTGGAAGCGCGCCGATAATGCTGGGAGCCTACGTCCAATATTGGCGAACCAACCTGCTCACGATGCTCGAGTATCGGGCGAATTTCATCATGTGGTTCGTCTTTACAATAGTTTACCACGGCGTAGCCCTCGGCGCGCTCTACGTGACGATGCGTCAGTTCCCGTCGATGAACGGGTGGGACTTCCGCCAGATGTTCTTCCTCTACGCCCTCTGGATGACGGGGCACGAACTCCACAACGCGCTCTTCTTCAACGTCGTAAGCGTGCCGGAGTTCGTGCGCGAAGGGCGATTCGACCGCTTTTTGGTGCGCCCGCTCGACGCGCTTTTTCAGGTGCTGACCGTTCCGGCACAGCTCTTCCCGGACGGCTTGATTTTGGCGGTCGCCACGTTTGTTTTCGCGACGGCCTACGCGCACGTGCGCGTCGATTGGATCTTCTGCGTCTTCGCCCCGCTCGTCATCGTGGGCGGAGCTCTCATCGATCTCGGGATATCGCTCGGGGTCGCTACCGTTTCGTTCTGGTTCGTGCGGGTCGATACGCTACGCTGGGTCGTGATGTCGCTGGAGCAAGATTTCACGCGCTATCCGATCAGCATTTACACTCGCGGCGTCCGCGTCGTGCTCACCTTCATCTTGCCGTTCGCGTTCATGAACTTCTTTCCGGCGGTGTACTTTTTGCACAAAGCGACGACCGGGATGCAGGTCGACCCGCGTTTTGGCCTGTTGACTCCGGCGATCGGGCTGGGATGGTTCTTGGCCTCGTACGCCTTCTGGCAAGTTGGGCTGCGCCACTATCAGGGAACCGGATCGTGAAACGCTCCACTTTCGTGGCCGGTGCCGCGGCGCTTAGCCTAGCTCCTCATTCCATCGAGGCGGCGACGGTGCAGGCGCGCGTAGCGGCGATCGCCCGCGACGTGCCGGGCATCATCGGCGTCTATTGCCGCACGCTGGCAGATGCTCCACCGCTCATCGCCTATCACGCGGAAGCGATCTTTCCCACCGCGTCGACCATCAAGCTCTTGATTATGACCACCGCGTTCGCACTGGAGGAACGCCATCCGGGTACGCTAGCGCAGGAGCTCGTCACGCATCGCCGCGATCTCATCGGCGGCTCCGATTTTATGATCCACGCGCGCGACGGGCAGCGCTTCACCGTCGCACAGTTGCTCGTCCCGATGATTCAACTCAGCGACAACACCGCGAGCAATATGCTCATCGATCATTTCGGGATGGACGCGATCAACCGGATGGGCGCGACGATCGGCATGCGGCACACCGTCCTCGCGCGCACGTTCCTGGACTTCACCGCGATCGTTCACCACCAAGATAATCTCACCGCGCCGGCCGATATGGGCGAGCTCCTCTACCGAATCGCGCTGGGCGCAAGGGAGGGCGTGCGCACCGTCGTTTCCGCCACTCATTGTCGCCGGATGATCGAGATCATGCTCGGGCAGACCGACCGCGACGGGATACCGGCGGGTTTGCCGCACGGCATCCAGGTCGCGAATAAGACCGGCGAAATCGACGGAACGCGTAACGACATGGCGATCGTCGAACCGTTCGGCGACTCGCCGTACGTGCTGGCGATATTCAGCAAGGACGTGCGCGACTACGCGCGCATGTATCGCGCAACCCACCGCCTGGCCCGGCTCTCATTCGAGAGCGCGGGCCGGAGCGGGGCGTAGGCACGCTAGGAGCCTTTGGCTTCCAGCGTAACGCTCGTCATCTCATCGCCGCGGCGAATCGCGTCGAGCGCTTCGAAGCCCGAGCTCATCTGACCGAACACCGTGTATTGATTGTCGAGAAAACGCGCGTCGTCGAGGCAGATGTAAAACTGCGATCCGGCCGAGTCGGGGTTCGAGGATCGCGCCATGGCCACGGTGCCGCGCAGATGCGGAAGCTTGCTGAATTCGGCCTTGAGACTGTATCCGGGCCCGCCGGTTCCGTTGCCGTCCGGGTCGCCGCCCTGGACCACGAAGTTGGGCTCGACCCGGTGGAAGGTGAGGCCATTATAGAAGCCGGCCTCCGCGAGCTTCATGAAGGCGGCGACGTGCATCGGCGCCTCATCGGGGAAAAACGTAAACACGATGTCGCCTTTTGGCGTGACGATGCGGGCCTGCGAATTGCGGGCTCGCTCGACGTAGGATTCAAGTTCGTCGGCTTGCGGCGGGGCATACGCCATGGGATGGGCTCCTTCGAAGGTGGTATGGCAAAACGAGACCGCTGGATTGGTCGCCGAATCGGGTGATGCCTGGCGCGGTCAGCGGACGGGCAGCGAGGGCCGGCTTGCCGGGACGTTTAGCCGCATCAGTTTTCGGTAGAATGAGAGAGAAGCTCATGGCCACCCAATTCAATCATCCCAAGAAGCGTGCCGCGCATGGCGATATGAGCACGCTTCATCTTCGAGTGCCCCCGGACCCGCGATACGCGCGAACGGTCCGCGATGCGATCGTGGGATTTGCAGGCATCCACGAGATTCGAGACGAGGATCTCGAGTCGCTCCTGTTCGCGGTCGGCGAAGCCCTGGCGAATGCCATCGAGCACGCCGCCTCACAGGACGACATCGAAGTGCTGTGCGAGGTGGACCGAGAGCGCATCGTCGCTACCGTGATCGATCGTGGAAAAGGCTACCGGCGCGTTCCCACCGGGATCGTTCCCTTGCCCGCAGACCTGAGCGAGCGTGGGCGAGGGATCCCGATCATGCAGCGGTGCACGGATTTTTTTGACGTCCTCTCGCTCCCGGATCGCGGCACCGCCGTGCGGCTGGGACGATTTCGACGGACGTCTGAGACCTCGGGGCCGTAAACCGGCAAGAGGGCGGCACCCGCGCGTGCAAGCAGGGGGGATGATGCGTTTTCATGCCGCCTTTGCCTCGAGCCTTGCGCTCGCGCTCCTCGCCCAGCTTCCAAGCGCGGCATCGGCCGCCACCGCTCCCGCCGACCCCCGCATAACGGCCTTGGTCGACCAAGTGAGCGCAGCGCGCCTCGAAACCGACGATACGACGCTGGTGAACTTTCGCACCCGAAACGATTTCTCGGAGACCACGTCGACCGCGACCTCGGGCGTGTTCGCCGCGCGGGATTGGATCGCCGCGCAGTTTCGGGCAATTGCGGCAAAGAGCGACGGCCGCATGACCGTTCGGTTCGACACCTACGTGCAGCCGAAAACCCCACGCACCCCGCGCGCCGTTACCGAATCGAGCGTCATCGCGACGCTACGCGGCACGGAGCCGGGACGCATCTACGTGATGTCCAGCCACTATGACGATTGCAACGGCGACTGCACGGACGGATTAGGCGTCGCACCGGGCGCCGACGACAACGGCTCGGGAACGTCAGCCGTACTCGAAGCCGCGCGCGTTATGGCTTCGACCCATTTCAAGGGCACCATCATCTTCGCGTGCTTCGACGGTGAGGAGCTCGGCCTGTGGGGCTCGGATCACTTTGCCAAGGAGATGCGCGCGGCGCACGCGCCGATCGTCGCGGATTTGAACAACGACATCATCGGCAACAGCACCGGCGGCGACGGCTTGCACGAGCCGTTCGTGATCCGCGTCTTCAGCGAGGCGCTTCCCAGGGGAACGGTCGACGCGCGCGTCAACCTCTTAGGGCTCGAGAACGATTCGCCGTCGCGCGAGTTGGCGCGGTTCGTGAGCGACACCGTGCCCGCGTACCTGCCGGAGATGCACGTGCGTCAGATTTTCCGCGCCGATCGATTCTTACGAGGCGGCGATCAGGAGTCGTTCCAAGCCGAGGGTTTCCCGGCCATCCGTTTCGTCGAGCCGCATGAAAATTTCCGCCATCAGCACCAGAACGTCCGCGTCGTCGACGGCGTGCAGTACGGCGACCTTCCCCAGTTCAACGACTGGAACTACCTCGCGCGAGCTACGCAAGTCAACATCGCGACGCTGGCGACGCTCGCTCTGGGCCCGGCACAGCCGGCCGATGCACAGATGGTGCTCCAGCATCTCGGCTACGATTCGACCCTTCGCTGGAAGCCGGCCGCCGACGCCGTTTCGTACGAGATCGTCTGGCGGGCTACCGATGCCGCCCTGTGGCAGCACGTCAAAAACGTCGGCAACGTCACGCAAGCGACCGTTCCGGTCAGCAAGGACGACTATATTCTCGGCGTGCGTTCGGTCGATGCAGAGGGCTTGCGGAGCGTCGTCGCCTATCCCGAGCCGGTGCGAGTTCCGTAAAATCGGTGCGCTTGGTACTTCAAGCGGATCGCATGGCTCACGAAATTTAGCATGAAAAGTAGCAAGCGTTCGAGGAGAATGAGCACGGGTTAATAATCGTTAACCTATGAAAAGTAGCAAGCTCTGGTACGGACTCCTAGTGATCCCGTTTATCGCTACGCTCTTTCCGGGACTCTACAATCGGTTAGAGCCGCATATTTTCGGGATGCCGTTCTTCTACGCATATCAATTAATTTGGACCGTCTTCTGCGGAGTAATTCTCGCGATCTTCATTTTTGCGACGAGAGAGAAGACCGATGCACGCTAGTTCCGTCGTTCTTATCCTGTTGCTGCTCGGCGTCACCGTTCTCGGGTTCTGGGCGGCACATTGGCGCGAAAAGGGCACGTTGGAAACGATGGACGACTGGGCGCTCGGAGGCCGTAACTTCGGCGTTATCGTCTCGTGGTTTTTAATTGGCGGTGACTTGTATACCGCGTACACATTCATCGCCGTGCCGGCCCTCGTCTACGGCGTAGGCGCCTTCGCATTCTTTGCTCTACCTTATACGATCGTCGCGTATCCGTTCGCAATTGTGACGTTGACACGCTTCTGGACCGTCGCAAGCAAGCGCGGCTACGTTACGGCGGCAGATTTCGTGCGGGATCGCTACGGCGACCGCAGCTTGGAAATTCTCGTTGCCATTACCGGCGTTATTGCGATCCTCCCGTATATCGCGCTGCAGCTCGTCGGCATGAAGGTGATCTTCGGCCAACTCGGCGGCGCCTTCGCCGCAGGCGGAGGAGTGCTCGCCCTGACGGTCGCGTTTGTCTTGCTCGCATCCTACACCTACACGAGTGGCCTGCGCGCTCCGGCGCTCATCGCGTTCGTCAAGGACACGCTGATCTACCTCACGATCATCTGCGCGATCGTCGCGGTGACGCATATGTTCGGCGGATGGGCCGGCATCTTCGACGCTGCCGGAAAGGCCCTCGCCGCGCGGCCGAAACCCGCGACGCTCCTCCTCCCATCGCAGTTGTACTTCGCGTACGGCTCCGTGGCGTTGGGATCCGCGCTCGCGCTCTTCATCTACCCGCATTCGATTACGTCGCTGCTCTCGGCACGGACGCGGACCGTCGTCAAACGCAACATGGCCCTGCTTCCGATCTACTCGCTGCTGCTGGGCTTCTTAGCGCTGCTCGGCTACGCCGGCATCGCGGCCGGTATCAAGGTTGCCAACCCCCAGCTCATCGTACCGATTCTCTTCCAGCGCATCTTCCCCGATTGGTTTGTCGGCGTTGCGTATGCCGCAATCGTCATCGGCGCGCTGGTTCCCGCGGCAATCATGGCCATCGGCGGCGCCAATCTCTTCGCCAGTAATCTCTTCAATGAATTTTCGCCCACTCGCACCTCGACCGAAACGCGGATAGCGAAGATTCTAACCCTGGTTATTTGCGCGGTCGCGCTGCTTTTCGTGATCTTCGTCAATCCGAAGTATGCGATCGGATTCCAATTCCTCGGCGGCGCCTGGATTTTACAGATCTTCCCCGCGTTCATCATCGGGCTCTTCACGCGCTGGTTCCATCCCAAGGCGCTCATCCTCGGATGGGCGGTTGGAATTGTGGCCGGCACGTACATGGCCATCATGACGAACTTTACCGCAAACTTCCCGCTCCATCTCTTCGGTGGAACGCTTATCGGCTACGGCCCCCTCTATGCATTGATTCTCAATCTCATCGTTACCACGATCGCCACCCCCATCTTCGCCGCGGCGAAAGTGGGAGCGGGCACCGACTTTACATCGGCTGCAGATTACGCATAGTCGCTCGCACATCGCCGCTGCAAGGAGAGTTCACATGGCAGTTGCCTTAGACGCTCGACTCAACGAATTACCGCTCGCACGCGCGAACGGTATGCCCCCCAGCTCCGTATCGCCCCACCTACAAAGGAGAGTACCCACCATGAGCCTCATCCGAACGGGGTGTATGGCACTCGCATTGGCCCTCGGTTTCATCACTAGTGTCGGGATTGCATCGGCCCAAACGACACAAGGTGGAGCAGCCTCAGGCGCCAAGGCAGTGGCTAACCCACACCCAAAGCCCAAACCCAAGGCGCTTCTCGCCATCCTGCATCTGCAGCCCCAGATGACGTTTGAGACCGGCGGGGCCGATCTCCCGCGTCCCGACGCGCTCGGCGGCGCGACCGGCAACTTCCAGTACACGGGCGGCACTCTGCGCTTGAACTATGGAGCGCAGCTCTTCCTCGGGGACAAGTTTTTCATCAACTACTCCCATTTCTACATCAACCAAAACATCGGCACCGTAACCAATAAAGCCGGTGCTCCCGTCTACCAAGTCTTCAACGACGATTACGTTAACGACGTGAGCTTGAACCATCCGATTGGCACCGTCATGGCCAGTTTCGGCTTCCACCAGCGCGTGCGCCAGTGCTGCGGAAACCCGCCGGACCGCACGTCCGCCGGTGTGGTCGCCTACCATCTCCTCTACATCCAGGGCGCGACCCGCGTCGGCCCAAATAGCAAATACTTCGGTAAGTTGTTCGGCCTAACGCTCAACTTGGCGGACATTCCGCACAACAGCTCGCAGGTATTCACGGACCCGAGCACCGGCGGAGCGATTCCCTCGGACGGTAATAAATTAAAGCTTACCTACACGGGCAATATCACGCTCCCGATCGGCAATCCCAAGACCTCGACCTTCGCAGCGTTCTTGACGTATCTCAACAATTACGACTACTTCAATAATGCTCCGATCATGTATCTCTACAACCAGACCGACTTCGGCTTCATCAAGAAGTTCTCGTCGGACGTCACGCTCCAAGCCACCGACTCGAACCTCTACCAGCACCAACAGGGCTTCCCGTTCGTGCTTCCCAACACGATCAATCGCGCCAAACTCCTAGTCACCTTGGACTACGCGATTCCGATCCGGCAGTAACGGCTGCAAACAAAAAATAGCGTGGGCGCCCTGCGTCCACGCTATTTTTTTGCCCAAAGGGATTAACGATTAACCGTGCTCATGTCCGGATAGCGCTGGCCGGCGGTGCCGCCCTTGGGGGCCGCTTCGGCGATGCTCGCAAGGTCGCTCGCGCTCAGCTCGATCGTTGCGGCCGCAGCGTTCTCTTCCAAATACGAACGCTTCTTCGTTCCCGGAATAGGCACGATATCGTCGCCTTGCGCCAAGAGCCAAGCGATCGCGAGTTGCGAGGGCGTCACGTTCTTGCGCGCCGCGATCTCGCGGACCCGATCGACGAGTTTGAGATTCTGCTCGAAGTTCTCGCCCTGGAAGCGCGGGTGATTACGGCGCGTATCGTCGGCCGGAAAATCGTTCGGTGTTTTGAACGCTCCGCTGAGAAATCCGCGGCCGAGCGGGCTATAGGCGACGAAACCGATACCGAGTTCGCGCACGGCCGGCAGAATTTCGTCTTCGACGTCGCGCGTCCACAGCGAGTATTCGGTCTGCAAGGCGCTGATCGGGTGCACCGCGTGCGCGCGGCGAATCGTCGCCGGCGCCGCTTCCGAGAGCCCCAAGAAGCGCACCTTACCGGCCGCGACCAGCTCGGACATCGCGCCGACGGTCTCTTCGATCGGCACGGTTGCGTCGACG
>DATKQG010000013.1 GCA_035532835.1 Candidatus Dormiibacterota bacterium | reverse complement strand
TGACCGGTACGATCTTCGATTCTCTTTTTTTCACGGGCATATGTTACGAATGAGTCCTTTTAACGATCAAGCGAATCTCGGTTCGCGTGGTCGGGAGGTAAGCTGTCGCTGCAATCGGGAGAGCGATCACGAGCACGCCATCGGTGTAGCTCGCAACCACTTCGCCGTAATCGACCGCGACCGGGAGGGCGATACGCTTGGCAAAATCGCCGTACGAAATCTCTTTTTGAACGAACGAGCCGCGGTGCAGGCGATTCGCCGCCGAACGGCGCCCGCTGATGAGCAGATAGCGCTCGTCGACCGAGACGTGAAGGCTCTGCGGGTCGGCGCCGGCGACTTCAATCGCTACGACGACCTGCCCACGCTCCTCGTCGACGACGACGTCGGCGTTCGGCTCGAAATGCCCCAATCGGGGCCGCAGTACGAAATCCATGTATTAAGCTGAAACCCATACTTTTAGCACTCGGATGCGCACAGTGCTAGTGTACCCCGAAGGCGCCGCGGCGTCTACATCGAGGGGTCGGGGAGCGCTCGCCCGGCCGGCCAAGCCACGCACGGGTCGAGCCGGATATCCAGGCCGCCCAGGGCTGCCGCAGGGATATTGACTCGGAAAAATTGCTGGTATTTGGTGGCTACCCCGAGCTTCATCTCAGGCGGGAACGCCTTGAGGTCCTGATTCGGCAGATGCGTCGAGGAGAGCACCTGGTTGATCGCGGTGGCGTCGGCCGCCGACATATAGTCGCTCGTCCGCTGCCCGAGCCACGTGGTGCCGTCCTGCAACGTGTAGAGGTAGCCGATCACCTCGTCCTGCAGCATGCTGCTGGTCGAGACGACCTTATCGATCCGCACGATTTGCATCGACCGGACGGCCGGCGGCTGCAGGGCCAGCGGCACCGCCCGCGGCGAGTCCATGCAGGCCCCGTTATTCAGAATATCCGCCGGTAGCGGCGCGCTAGCCGCAGCCGGCGGCGCGATCGGCGGCGCGGCCTGAGCGAACGTCAAGTTGCCAAGGACCGCTGAAAGAAGCAGAGCAAAAACATGCATGCTTCCCTCATTCGCAACGCGCCGAAGAATTCCGCGCGCGGCCCAAGATCGTGAAACCGCCCAGTACTCCGTTTAGGTTACTACCCTCGATGAAAGCTACCGTGTATCATGGGGCGCGGGACGTGCGGCTCGAGAATGTGCCCGATCCTTCGATCAAGGAGCCGCTCGATGCGATCGTTCGCGTCGTCCGAGCTGCGATTTGCGGCTCCGATCTGTGGTTCTACCGCGGCGTGACGGAGTGGACGCCGGGCGACCGCACCGGACACGAGTTCGTGGGCGTCGTTGAAGAGGTGGGCGCCGGCGTTCGCAGCCTCAAGCCGGGCGACTACGTCATCGCGCCGTTCGTTGCGAGCGACGGAACGTGCGAATACTGCAATCGCGGCTTGCAAACGTCGTGCGTGCACGTGAGCAACTTCGGCGACGACGCGAACGGCGGGCAAGCCGAATTCGTGCGCGTCCCGTATGCCGATGGAACGCTGGTGAAGATGGCCGACGGCATGGCGTCGGATCCGCAAAAATTGGCCGCATCCGCAGCGCTCACGGACGTGATGGCGACGGGGCACCACGGCGTCGTGACGGCGGGCGCGCAGCGCGGCGGAACGGTGGTTGTCGTCGGCGACGGCGCGGTCGGCTTGTGCGGTGTATTATCGGCAGCGCGCGTGATCGGTGCGGAGCACGTCATCGCCGTCGGCCACAACGATGCGCGGCTCGCGCTTGCGCGCGAATTCGGCGCGACGCGCACGTTCAACTCGCATGCCGAAGGCGTCGGCGCGGAGATTCTCGAGCTCACGCGTGGCGGATCGCTCACCGTGGTCGAAGCGGTCGGCAACCAAGAATCGATGGAACTCGCGCTCGAAGTCGCGCGGCCGGGCGGCATCGTGAGCTTCGTCGGCGTGCCGCATAACGTGAAGCAAGTGCCGCTACGGTCGCTCTTCCTCAAGAACGTCTCGTTGCACGGAGCGCTCGCTCCCGTGCGAGCGTATATCGATACGTTGATGGCGCACGTGATGGACGGATCGATCGATCCGTCGCGCGTCTTCGACTTGCACCTTCCGCTCGAGGCCGTCGCGCAGGGATACCAGGCGATGGACGAGCGGCGCGCGATCAAAGTTCTGCTTGAAGTCGGCGCGTAGACTTGGTGGATATCGAGCGCGCATTCACCGAATACGGCGACCCGGCGAACCCCGCCATCGTCATGGTGCACGGCATCCGCCTGGGACGCGCGATGTGGGAGCCTCACGCTCGTGCGTTAGCGCGGCGATTCCACGTCATCACCCTCGACCTGCCGGGACACGGCGCACTGGTGGATGTATCGTTTACCGCCGAGCATGTCGGCGCCGTGCTCGACCACGCGGTCGCACGCATCGCCACGTCGCCGCCGCTGCTGGTCGGCTATTCGCTCGGCGGTTTCGCCGGGATGCAGTATGCCGCAGCGCTTCCCGAGCGCACGAGCGGACTCGTCTTGGCGGGTTGTACGCTCGATTTCGATGCGTGGAAGAGCTGGCCGTACGAAGCTAGCGTCGGCTTCTCGAGCCTGCTGCCGCAATCGTGGCTCGACTACGCGCTGGATCTCTCGCTGCATATGGTGCTGCCGCGCGAGTGGGCCGATACGATCGCGCGCATTCCGTTCAATCGCGACGTGCTGACCCGTACGAATGCCTACACGCGCGATCACGCGCGCTTCAGCACCTCACTCGCCGGCTACCCGGCGCCGATTCTCTTTATCAACGGCGAACACGACCTCGTCTTTCGCCTCGACGAACGCCGATATCGGGAATCGGCTCCCAACGCGGCGTTCCACTTGATTCGCGGCAGCGACCACACGGCGCCGATGCGCAAGCATCGCGAATTCGCCGCGGCCGTCGAAGGCTTCGCGAACGGGGTCTTCGCCCAAGAGGTGTTTGCCTAACCGACGCCAACCGCGCCAACACGGATGTCGACGCTACTGCGCCGTTTGGGCGTTCGCGATGCCGCCCTGATCGTGATGGGCGGTATTATCGGTTCGGGCATTTTCATGAACCCGTCCGTGGTTGCGCGCCACGTGCACAGCGTGTGGGCGATCATGCTCGCATGGATCATCGGCGGTGCCGTCGCCCTTTTGGGCGGCGGCCTCTTTGCAGAATTGGCGGCGCGGCGCCCGCACGACGGCGGCCTCTACGCCTACATTCGCGACGCGTTTCATCCGTCGCTGGCCTTCCTCTACGGCTGGACGCTGCTGATCGTTTCGCAGAGCGGCGGCATGGCGGCGTCGGCGGTGACGTTCGCCGCGTACTTCGCACCGCTTACCGGCCTACAGGTCGATCCGCGCATCCTTGCGGTACTCACGATCGGGGGCTTCACGCTGATCAACTGCTTGGGCGTGCGCGAAGGCGCATCGACGCAGAATGTGTTCATGGCCGTCAAGATCGCTGCGATCGCGGCGTTCGTATTGGTCGGCCTGTTCGCACCGCACGCCGCGCCCGTCGCTGCCGTGGCGACCGCCTATCCGTCGGGCGGCGTGCTCGCCGCGATGGGGTTGGCGCTGGTTCCGGTGTTGTTCGCATACAGCGGGTGGCAGACGTCGAGTTTTATGACCGCGGAGATGAAAGATCCGGCGCGCACGCTTCCGCGCGGATTGATCGTCGGCGTCGTCGGCGTGGTCGTGCTCTATCTTGCGGTAAACGCGGTGAGCGTTATGGCGCTCGGAACGGGCGGCCTTGCTGCGACCGATACGCCCGCCTCCGCAATCGCGCAGCTCGCGTTCGGGCCGATCGGCGCGCGCATCATGGCCGCCGTCGTGGCGCTTTCGACGCTCGGATTTTTGAGCAATCAAATGCTGGTCTCGCCGCGCGTATACTTTCAAATGGCCTCCGACGGGATTTTCTTTCGCCAACTCGCGTGGGTCAACGCGCGGACGCGCGTACCGGTCTTGGCGATCGCGCTGCAAGGCACCATCGCGATTGCCGTCGCGGTCTCCAACCGCTACGGCGCGATCCTCAATTACGTCACCAGCATCGACTACGTGTTTTTCGGGCTCGCCGCGATCGCGCTCTTCGTCTTTCGAGCGCGGGACGCGCGCGATCCGCAAGCCCCGGCCCCGGGCTTTCGCATGCCCGGGCACCCGTATAGCACGGCACTCTTTCTAGCGGTTGCTTGGGGTGTCGTCGCCGACGTGCTCTTCAAGGCGCCCCGCGATGGAGCGATCGGCTTGGGCATCCTCCTCAGCGGTCTGCCCGTCTATGCGATCTTCACGCGGCGCCGCCGTACTTCGACGTAAGTAGAACGCGAAGGGCTCGCGCTTAACCATCGGGCGGATGCCGGCGGCGGCCGGATACGATAACGTCCCTCTATGGAGAAGCTGAATGCGGGCGATACGGCCTGGGTTTTAATAAGCGCAGCGCTGGTCATGCTGATGACGCCGGGGCTGGGCTTTTTCTACGGCGGCCTCGTTCGGCAAAAGAACGTCCTCTCGACGCTCATGCACAGCTTTTTTGCGCTCTGCGTGATCTCGGTGCAGTGGGTGCTCTGGGGATATACGCTCGCGTTCGGCCCGGATTGGCACGGTGTTATCGGCACCTTCGCGTTTCTCGGTTTCAACGGCGTGGGCGCGGCGCCGAACCCCGATTACGCTGCGACGATCCCTCACGCGGCCTTCGCGTTATTTCAGATGATGTTCGCGGTGATTACGCCGGCGCTGATTACCGGGGCGTTCGCCGAGCGCAAGCGTTTCGCGGCGTTCGTGCTCTTCACGATTCTCTGGGCGACGCTGGTGTACGATCCCATCGCGCATTGGGTGTGGGGGCATGGCGGTTGGCTTGCGTCGCTCGGCGCGCTCGATTTCGCCGGCGGCACCGTCGTGCACATTTCCTCCGGCGTCGCGGCGCTGGTCGCAGCGTGGGTCCTCGGCCCGCGCATCGGGAGCGGCAAGGAACACGCACCGCACGATCGCACGATGATGCTGCTGGGCGCGTCGCTCGTATGGTTTGGATGGTTCGGCTTCAACGCCGGTAGCGCGCTTGCGGCCAACGGCCTTGCAGCGATCGCCTTCGTGAACACCAATGTGGCCGCCGCCATGGGCGCCCTTGCATGGATGACGATCGCGTGGTGGCGCGAAGGCGCACCGAGCGTCACCAGCGTCGCCGCCGGCTCCATCGCGGGCCTCGTCGCGATCACGCCCGCAGCGGGTTACGTGACGCCGGCGGCGGCGATTCTCATCGGCGGCATCGCCGCAGTCGGTTGTTATATCGCGGTGCGCTTTCGCGAGCGCATGCACGTCGACGACGCGCTCGACGTCTTTCCGGTGCACGGTATCGGCGGGACCATCGGCGCGCTGCTCACCGGCGTCTTCGCAACCACCGCCATCAATGCCGCGGGTTCGAACGGTCTGCTGTACGGCAACCCGCGCCAACTGCTGATCCAACTGCTTGCAGTAGCGGTCGTATGGATCTACACCGGCGTCATGACGTACGCCGTGCTCAAAATCGTCACGTCGATCATGCCCCTGCGCGTGACCGAACGCGAAGAGCAACTCGGGCTCGACGTTTCACAGCACGCCGAAGCCGCATACGCCAACTAACCTGAAAGGAGGTTCATCGTGGATATCGCCCTCGCACTCGGCAGCTTTCTCGTACTGATCGCCGCGTGGGTCGCAATCGGCCGCCGCGCGGAGCCGTTGCAACTCGTCGCCGCGCTCGAAGAAGAACAGCTCGATGCTGCATAGCTAGCCTGCCCGGCAACCGCCCGTAGGCCAGCTCGGTTTACGGGGGTATGCTGCGACGGCTTGGAAGTATCGATGCCGCCCTGATCGTAATGGGCGGCATCGTCGGGTCTGGAATTTTCTTGAATCCGGCGATCGTCGCCGGTGAATTACACTCCGCGCGAGCAGCCATTGCGGCATGGATCGTGGGTGGGCTGATCGCGCTGCTGGGCGCCGGGCTCTTTGCCGAGCTGGCCGCACGGCGGCCGAGTAACGGCGGATTCTACGCCTATCTGCGAGATGCGTTTCATCCTAGCGTCGCGTTCGTGTACGGGTGGACGCTGCTGCTCGTGGCACAGAGCGGCGGCATCGCGGCGGGAGCGGTGACCTTCGCCATCTACGTCGTGCCCGCATTGGGTTGGCACGTTTCAACCGGCGTTGTGGCCGCGGTCATCATCGCGCTCTTTACCGGCGTAAACTGCATCGGCGTGCGCCAAGGCGCCACGACGCAGCATCTATTCATGGGGCTCAACGTCGCGATGATCGTGCTGATCGCGATCTTGGCGTTCGGATTCGCGCACCCGGCACATGCGGCAGCGCTGCCGCCGGTACCGCCGACTGCGCTGCTGGGAGCGATGGGGCTCGCTCTGGTCGCGGTGATGTTCGCGTACGACGGCTGGCATACGGCGAGCTTCGTTTCAGCGGAGATGCGCAACCCGCAACGCAGTTTGCCCCGCGGGCTCTACATCGGCGTGATTGCGGTGGTCGCGCTCTATCTCATCGCAAACGTCGCGTTCGTTCACGGCCTGGGGCTGGCCGCACTCGCGCGTTCGCAGACGCCCGCCGCCGATCTCGCATCGCTTACGCTCGGCCCCGTCGGCGCAAAGATCGTCACGCTCCTGGTAGCGGTCGCAACGATGAGCACGATGAGCCAGCAGATGCTCGTTTCGCCGCGCGTGTATCATCAAATGGCGAGCGACGGCACGTTCTTCTCCTGGCTGGGATTCATCCATCCGCGCACGCACGTGCCGGTCGTCGCGGTCGTCGCACAGGGGACGACCGCCATCGTCGTCGCGCTCTCGGGTAGCTACAACCAAATCCTCAACTACGTCGAGAGCGTCGATTTCGTCTTTTTCGGCCTGGCCGCAATCGCGCTGTTTATCTTCCGCAAGCGTGACGGCGGCGCGAAGGCCGCATTCTCGATGCCCGGCCACCCGTGGACGACCGCGCTGTTCTTGGGCGTCTCGTGGGCGATCGTCGCCGATGTTGCCTGGACTTCACCCAGGGATACGCTCGCAGGCTTGGGTATAATGACTCTAGGGTTACCGGTTTTTGCATGGTTTTATCGTAGGAGAGAGACATCATGATCGACTCTACAGCGCCTTCGGCGAACGACCGCGTAGCTGCGATGCTCACCCACCTCGGCGGGATCTTTTTCGGGTTCATCCCCTCGCTCGTCGTGTTACTGGTGGCGAAGGATTCCACGCCGTGGCTGGTCGCGCAGGTGAAGGAAGCGCTGAATTTTCAATTGACGATGCTCATCGCGCTCATCGTCTCCTGCATCTTGATCTTCGTGCTCGTCGGCATCTTTCTGATCTGGGCGGTCGGTATCGCCATCGTCGTCTTTAGCATCATCGCCGCCGTGAAAGCCAATCAGGGCGAGGCGTACAGCTATCCGCTCACGATCCGCATGGTGAAATAGGGCGGTTTATACCGCCATCAATTTCGTCCAGTCGTCACGCCCGATGCGCAGTTCCTCTTCTTTGAGCTGCGCTAAGGGCGTTTGGGGCAGATGCTCGCGTTCGCAGAGATCCGGCACACCGGTATCGACGTACAACAGGCCGGTGACGAGTTCGCCCCGGGCGCGCGTCTCGCCGATGGTGCGCAGCGCCCCGATGCGATCGGTCACGTCGTACTCGCGCTCGAGCTTACGCAGCAATATGTGCGAGCCGTCTTCAAATTCGATATCCTGCACCGCGCCGGGCTCGTAATCGACCACGATTTCTTCGCTGCCGCGAATGAAATCCGGCGTGTGCAGTAAGAAGCCGTGCTCCTTCACGTACGAGTAACTCTTGGTCGAACCGACGTGATCGTTGAACGTCACGCACGGGCTCACGATATCGAGAACCGCCGTGCCGCGATGCGAGAGCGCCGCTTCTAACAGCGGTACGAGTTGTTTGCCGTCACCCGAGAACGAACGCGCGACGAACGTCGCGCCTAGTTCTACCGCCAGGCCGCACACGTCGATCGTCGCGTATTCGTTCACGGCGCCGTTCTTCTGCTTCGACCCGGTATCGGCGGTGGCCGAGAACTGCCCTTTGGTCAGGCCGTACACGCCATTGTTTTCGACGATATACGTAAGATCGACGTTGCGGCGCAGCATGTGGACGTACTGGCCGAGGCCGATGCTCGCCGTGTCGCCGTCGCCGCTGATGCCGAGCACGATCAAGTCGCGGTTCGCCACCTTCGCGCCGGTCGCCGCCGAGGGCATGCGGCCGTGCACGCCGTTGAACCCGTGGGCTTGTTCGACGAAATACGCCGGTGTTTTCGAGGAGCAGCCGATCCCGCTCATTTTAGCGAGCATGTGCGGCGCTACGCCGTATTCGTACAGCGCCTTGATGAGGTGATTGGTAATCGAGTTATGCCCGCAGCCCGCGCAGAGCGTGGTCGGGAGGCCTTTGTAGACCTCGCGCGTGAGCCCGATGAGGTTGACGTTGGTGGCCGTCATATCAGCAGTTCCTTACTCCGCCACGACGGCGGGTGCGCGCTCGGCGGCAAGCAGCGGGTCGACGACCGCGTAGGCGTCGATCGGCACGCCGTTGTAGTGCCGCACCGAGTGCAGCTTCGCGAGCAGATGCGTCGGCAATTCCTGGCGCAGGATGCCGTAGAGTTGGCCGTCGCGGTTCTGTTCGATCACGTACACGCGTTCGTGCCGGGCGATAAAGCTTGCCAGCTCGGCGGAAAACGGTAACGCGCGCAACCGCAGATAATCGAAATCGATCCCCTTCTCGTGCAAGATGTCGCGCGCTTCGAGCACTGCGTGGTGGGTCGTGCCGTAGGCGATGATACCGGCGGATTGTCCGCTCTCCTCGACGACCGGCGCGGGAACGTACGTGCGCGCCGTTTCGTGCTTGCGAACCAACCGATCGAGATTGCGGAGCCACACGTCGGGCAATTCGGAGTATCGCGCTTCCTCGTCGTGGCCCGTGCCGCGGGTAAAGAATCCCGCATTCGGATGATTGGTACCCGGGAGCGTACGATAGGCGATGCCGTCGTGGTCGATGTCGCGGTAGCGTCCCCACGATTGCACCTTGTTCAGATCTTCGGCATCGAGTACCTTACCGCGGTCGAAGGGCTTCTCCGGATACGGCAGCGGCTGCGTCATCCAGGCGTTCATGCCCAGATCCAAATCGCTGAGCACGAAGACCGGCGTTTGGAAGCGATCCGCCAGATCGAAGGCGTCCATCGCGCATTCGTACGCCTCGCGCACCGTCGCCGGAAGCAGCACGATGTGTTTGGTATCGCCGTGCGAGAGCGTGTACGCAAACGCGACGTCGCCCTGCATGGTGCGCGTCGGCAACCCGGTCGACGGGCCCGCGCGCTGCACGTCGAAAATGACGGCCGGCAGTTCGGCATAGTATCCGTACCCGACGTACTCCGCCATCAGCGAAATGCCGGGGCCGGAGGTGGAGGTCATCGCGCGCGCGCCGGCCCACGTGGCGCCGAGCACCATGCCTATGGCCGCAAGTTCGTCTTCGGCCTGGATGATGGCCGCGCGCCGTTCGCCCGTCGCCGGATCGGTTCGATAGCGATCGGCGAGCGCGATGAACGATTCGCAGAGCGACGACGACGGCGTAATGGGATACCACGCGGCAACCGTGCAGCCGCCCATGACGCATCCGAGCGCCGCCGCGCGGTTGCCGTCCATGAACATCGTGCCGTCGGTCTTTCCGCTCATCGGCTCGAGGCGATACGGGTCGCGCTTGGTGAGATGTTCGCGCGCATACTCCATGCCGAGCACGACCGCTTGCATATTCGTCGCTACGGCCGCCGGTTTGCTGCGAAACTGTGTGCCGATTGCGGCTTCGAGCGTCGCCGCATCGATATCGAGCAGCGTCGCGACGACGCCCACGTAAATCATGTTCAGCAAGTACTTCCGCAGCGCGCCGTTTTCGATGTGCGCCTTCGCGAGTTCGTTAAACGGCACCGCGTAGTAGGTGATGTCGTCGCGCAGCGTTTCGCCCGCTACCGGATAAGCGGCCTCGTGAATAACGACGCCGCCCGGTTTAATGCTCGCAATGTCGGTCCGCCACGTCGCCGCATTGAGCGCGACGAGGATATCGACCTCGCGCGTTCGGCATTGATAGCCCTTCGCGGTGACGCGAACGTCGAACCACGTCGGCAACCCTTCGATGTTCGAAGGGAACACGTTCTTCGGCGCAACCGGAATGCCGAGGCGAAAAATGGCGTTGGTGAGTACGAGATTCGACGACTGGCTGCCCGAGCCGTTGACCGTCGCTACTCTGATCGTAAAATCGTTGACCGCGCGGTGCTGCATAAAGACGAGGTTACACGAAGCAGCCCGCTATCCTCGAAGCGTGTGAATGTGGCGGCCGAGCGGAGCGTGCGCCCGGCGCGGCACGGACGCCGGAGCAACGCTCCGAACGGCAAAGGCTAGAGCGAGGGTCAGCGCAGCCAGCACGACCCCGACGGCAAAGGCCGCCGTGAATCCAAAGGCAACGCTGGCGGCCGCGGCCGAGGCAACGCCGATGCTCATTCCCACCTGGAGCGTGCTGCTGAGCATGCCGGACGCCATGCCGCTGTCCGCGGGGTCCACGCGCGCGAGCGCGGAGATGACGCCGACTTGGTACGCCAGCATACCGCCGAACGCCAACAATACCGTTCCTGGAAGCAGGCCCGCCCAGTAGGGCGTCGCCGGTTGCATTGCCATCAGACACGCCAAGCCTGCCACCATTGTCGCACCCCCTAGCACGCAGGTGGCGCGGGCTCCCACCCGACGCATCATCGGCGCGGTGAGCGGCCCCGCGATCACCGTGGTCGCAAGCGCCGACGGCATGAACGCCATGCCCGTCAGCAACGGCGAGAAGTGGTTGACTTGCTGTGCGAACGAAGCGCCGAAAATCATGGCAGCCGCATACGCACCGCCCTGAGCCAGCACGACCGCGCATCCGACGAGCAGCGCGGGGTATCCGAACATCCGTAACGGAACCAGCGGCGAATGCGAGCGCAGTTCCGACGTGACGAACCCGCCCAACAGCGCTGCGGCAATCGCCAAACTCATCCACGTATCGGGGCCGGCGACGCGATCGGCCAAGCTTTCGATCGTGTATACGAGCAACACCAACCCGCCGCTCAGTAACGCCGCGCCGATGAGATCGAGCTTCGAACGCTGCGATGCCGGAACGTCGGCGGGCAAGATGCGCGAGATGACGCCGAGGATCACGATCGCTACCGGAACGTTGACGAAGAAGATCGCACGCCAGCCCGCAAACTGCACCAACGCTCCGCCGACGAGCATGCCGACGGCGATCCCTGCGGTGCCGATCGTATTCCACCACCCGATCGCGCGATTGCGTTCCTCGCCGCTGTAGAGCGAAGCTACGATCGCCAGCGCGCACGGCGTCACGATGGCGGCGCCTAAGCCTTGCAGCGCGCGCATCCCGATCAAAACGGCGATATTCGGCGCGAGCCCCGCGCCGCACGACGCCACGGTAAAAGCCGCCAGACCGATCGTAAAGAGCCGCCGGCGGCCGTAGAGATCGCTGAGCCGTCCGCCGAGAATCTCAAATCCGGCGAGCGCGATCGCATACGTGCTGATCACCCACTGCATCGTCGAAGCCGCGGCGTGCAGGTCGGTCTCCATCGACGGAAGCGCGACGTTCACGATCGAGAAATCGAGCAACATCAGAAAAAACGTCACGCAAAGCAGCGCAAACGACAACCGAGAATTCATCGCCCGTGCGTTCGTCACCATGCGTCACAAGGCCCCGTACGACCGCCGCTAAGGAGCCCGCAACGCACGACAACGAAGCCCGTGCCATGAAAAAACAAGCCCCGCATTACTGTGGGACTTGTTCTGTTTCGCAAGTGCGATTGCGACATTTGGGCCCAAGGGGCCCGGATTGGGGCGGCCTGTCGTGGCCGCCCCAATCCCTACATCATGTCGTAGCCGCCCATGCCGCCCGGCATTCCGCCGCCGGCACCGCCGCCGTCCTTCTTCGGTTCCGGCTTATCGGCGATAAGCGTTTCCGTCGTGAGGACGAGGGCTCCGATCGAGGCTGCGTTCTGCAGCGCCGAGCGCGTGACTTTGAACGGTTCCACGATACCGGCTTTGAACATGTCGACGACGTCGCCCGTCATCGCGTCGAAGCCCAGCGGAGCGTTCTTCAGCTTGATGTTGTTGACCTCAACCGAGCCTTCAAAGCCCGCGTTGTACGCGATCTGACGAAGCGGCTCTTCGAGCGCCTTCTTGATGATGTCCAGGCCGATCTTCTCGTCCACCCAGGTTGCGCCGTGACCGTTGGTCTTCGGTGCAGTCGCGATGTACTTCTCGATCGCCTTGATCGCGTGGACGAGGGACGAACCGCCGCCCGGGATCATGCCTTCTTGCACGGCAGCGCGCGTCGCCGAAAGGGCGTCTTCGATGCGGTGCTTCTTCTCTTTGAGTTCGGTCTCGGTTGCGGCGCCGACTTGAATGACGGCCACGCCACCGGAGAGCTTGGCAAGACGCTCTTGCAGCTTCTCGCGATCGAAATCGGAGTC
Organism: Candidatus Dormiibacterota bacterium; assembly: GCA_035532835.1. Lineage (NCBI taxonomy): Bacteria > Bacillati > Candidatus Dormiibacterota > Candidatus Dormiibacterota bacterium. The sequence goes on along the minus strand of DATKQG010000013.1, from coordinate 30,764 downwards.
GGTCTCTTCGACCTGACGCTTGATCATCTCGATGCGGCCCTTGATCTCTTCTTGCTTGCCGCCACCGTCAACGATGGTCGTCTCTTCCTTGGTAACCGTGACGCGCTTGGCGGTGCCGAGCTGGTCCGGAGTCACCTTGTCGAGCTTGAGGCCGAGCTCTTCGGAAATCACGGTCGCGCCGGTGAGCGCGGCGATATCCTTGAGCATCTCTTTGCGGCGGTCGCCGAAGCCCGGCGCCTTGACCGCAACCGACGTGAACGTGCCGCGCAGCTTGTTGACGACCAGCGTCGCAAGCGCTTCACCTTCGACATCTTCGGCGATAATGAGCAACGGCTTCTGAACCTGAACGACCTTCTCGAGCAGCGGAAGAATGTCGGCAATTGCCGTGATCTTACGCTCCGTCACGAGAATGAAGGGGTTGTCCAGAATCGATTCCATGCGCTCGCTGTCGGTCGACATGTACGGCGAGATGTAGCCCTTATCGAACTGCATGCCGTCTTTGGTTTCGACTTCGGTCTTGAGCGTACGCGATTCTTCGACGGTAATGACGCCGTCTTTGCCGACCTTCTCCATCGCTTCGGAGATCAGGTGGCCGATTTCCTTATCGTTCGCCGAGATCGATGCGACCTGAGCGATCTTCTCTTTGGTGTCGACGATCTGCTTGAACGATTCCATCTCGCCGACCGCGACTTCGACGGCCTTCTCGATGCCGCGCTTGATGAGCAGCGGGTTGCTGCCGGCGGTCACGTTGCGGAGGCCTTCGCGGATGATCGCCTGAGCGAGCACCGTTGCGGTGGTGGTGCCGTCGCCGGCGATATCGTTGGTCTTGGAAGCGACTTCCTTAACCAGCTGCGCGCCCATGTTTTCGAACACGTCGGGCAGTTCGATTTCTTTGGCGATGGTGACGCCGTCGTTGGTGATCGTCGGCGAGCCGAATTTCTTGTCGAGGACGACGTTACGACCCTTGGGGCCGAGCGTCACCTTCACGGCGTCGGCGAGCATGTTCGCGCCGCGCTCGAGCGCGCGACGCGCATTTTCGTCAAATATGAGTTGCTTTGCAGCCATGATTTAGTTCAACACTCCTTAAGCGTGAGCCGGGACTTTGTCAACGATGGCGAGGACGTCTTTTTCAGACACGATCAGCAGCTCTTTGCCGTCGATCTTGATCTCGCTACCGGAATACTTGGAATAAATGACGCGATCGCCGACCTGGACGCTCATCGGAAGCGTCGTGCCGTTGTCGAGCACGCGGCCGGTGCCAACCGCACGAACCATGCCCTCTTGCGGCTTTTCTTTAGCAGTGTCGGGAAGGAAGATACCACCGGTGCTCTTCTCATTCTGTTCGACGTGCTCGATGACCACGCGATCGCCCAAAGGCTTGAGATTCACGAAAACCTCCAAACGAAGTTACAAATACTTAGCATTTCTTTGCATTGGCAGTCTTAGCAAAAGAGTGCCAGCCCAGCGATTCTAGCAGACTCGCTCGGTGACTGCAAGCTCTTAATGTCGGGCGGAAGGAGCGTTTTGCGGGGCGATTAGACCGTGAGGTGGGCGAAGCTGGGGCTGCCCAGCACGAAGCCGGCCACCAGAGCCACCGCAAAGACAATGAGGAAGACGCGCGGGAGGGCGCGGGGGCTGGCAAACCCGATCAGCACGAGGCCGACGCCCAGCGCGACGATCCCGGCGGTGAGCACCTGCATGGCGGCGCTCTCTCGCAGGGCCATCCACAGCACGAAAGCGCTGCCTAATCCGAGGACTGCCGCCAAGAGGCCCGAGGAGCCCCAAATCACCATGTCGGTTCGAGCGCGTAAGGGTTCGCGTTCCATCATAAGGCCATGGTACCCAACCAACCCTGCGCTAATCCTTAGAGCAACGTAAACCTGAGAGCAAGCATGGGCACCGGGCGTCAAGGCGCATCGAACGCCTGGTCGAAGCATCGGCTCATGGCTACTTCTCGCGCCCTACCCTGGGGCTCCATCATCACGCAGGCCGTGGTTGCCGGCCTCGTCGCCGGCATTTTCATCGAGGCCTACCTCTGGGCCACTATCATCGTCCCCGCCCACGGCAGCCTGCTGCAATCGTGGCAGTGGGTCGCCTCGACGGTCATCGGCAAGCAAGCGTTCACCAGCCTCTCGTTTGCCTGGCTTGGCCTGCTGATCCATCTGCTAGTCGCTATCGGCTGGGCCGGCGGCTATGCCTACCTCGCATCGACGCGCCCGTATATGAACGAGCGCTGGTACATTTCCGGGCCGATCTATGGCTTCGTGGTGTACATGTTCATGGAAATCGTGCTTTTGGGCGACAACAACTTCGTCTGGCCCGCATCGCTGCCCGCATTCTTCAACTATGCGATCGGCGCGCACGTCATCTTCTTCGGCATGCCGCTCGCATTCGTCGTGGCGCGCATGGATCGATGATCGGACGGCTCGAGATTTCGCTGCCGGCGCTGCGTCGCAACGCAACCGCGCTGGCAGCGCTCGTCGGAGGCCGCAACCACGCCGCATTCGTCGTGAAGGCGAATGCCTACGGGCACGGCGCCGTGCAAACCGCGCTCGCCGTGGAAGCCCTGGGCACGAAGCTTTGCGTCTATGCGTTCGAAGAAGCGCTCGCGCTGCGCGAGGCCGGCATCACCGCTCCCATCTTGGTGTTGGGCCCGGTCCCGCCCGACGCGCTCGAAGCGGCCGTCAATGCGAAGCTGGAATTGGCGCTCTGGGATACCAAGCACTTCGCCCATCAACTCGCGGCGGCGGCGCGCAAGCGTGCGCGGCTCGCGCGCGTGCACGTCAAAATCAACACCGGGCTGAACCGTTTGGGCATCGAGCCGAGCGATCTTGCCGACACGGTGGAAGACTACGTGCGCATCGCCGATATCGAAATTGCCGGCATCTTCTCGCATCTCGCCGCGGCCGAAGAGATCGATTCCCCGTACACGATGTTCCAACTCGAGCAATTCGACCACGCGTGCGCGCAAGCGCACGCCGCGCTCAGCACGCGCCACTTCACGCCGACGCGACACATCGCGGCATCGGCAGCCGCGATGCTGTGGCCGGCGACGCGCCTGGATATGACGCGCTTCGGCATAGCGCTTTATGGCCTTTGGCCTTCGCCGCAGACGCGCGAAGGAATGGCCGGGCACGGCTTAGCGCTCGAGCCGGCGCTCTCGTATCGTTCTTCGCTGGTCGTCACGCGAACGATCGCCGCCGGGGCCGCCGTCGGCTACGGCAACACGTTTCACGCGCCGCGCGAGATGCGCATCGGCATCGTGCCGCTCGGATATGCCGACGGCATTCCGCGCGCGCTCTCCAGTCGCGGAGCGTTTGTCGTCGACGGCATTCGCTGCCCCATCGTCGGGCGCATCGCCATGAACATGACATTCGTCGATATCACGCACGCGCCGCGCGCGCATGTGGAAACGCCGGTGACGCTGATCGGCACCGACGGCGAAGCGAACGTCTCCGCAGACGATTGGGCGCACTGGGCCGAAACGATCAACTATGAAATCGTCGCACGCTTACCAAGCGAACTCCCGCGCGTCTACCTTACCGGCTAACGGCCGCGATCGCCTCGGCGAGATCCATCGTTCCCTTATAGAGCGCGCTGCCCACGATGCACGCATCGACGGCAGCCGGCGCTTGTGCGGCAAGGAGCTGCAGGTCGGCCAGATTGCGCGCACCGCCGCTCGCGGTAATCTTCACGTCCGCGGCCGCCGCCACCGCGCGCAGCGCGTCGATATCGTATCCTTCGCCCATACCGTCGCGCGCGATCTCGGTGAAGATGACGCGCGTCACGCCCCATAACGCGACCCGTTTTACCAGGGAATCGCGATCGACGGGCGTGCGTTCGCTCCAGCCGCGCGTCGCGACGAACGATCCGCGCGCGTCGATGCCGGCGATCACGCGGTCGCCCAGCACGGCGATGATGTTCCGCGCGGTGCGCTCCTGCTCCACTAAAATCGTGCCGATGATGACGGCCGCGGCGCCCGCATCGAGACGCGCCTTCGCGTGGTCGAGCGTGCGAATGCCGCCGCCCGTCTGCACCGGCACGTCGACCGCCTTACAGATGCGCGCGATCGCCTGCGTGTTCTCGCCCGAGCCGAACGCCCCGTCGAGATCGATCACGTGCAAACGCTGCGCCCCGGCTTTGACGAACGCCTTCGCGCGTTCGACGGGATCCTCGTCATAGACCGTAGCGGTGGCCAACTCGCCCTGCTCCATTCGCACGCATTTACCGGCTTGCAGGTCGATCGCGGGTATCACCATCATGGTCGTCATTCTCCTCGGACAATTGCTAAAAAGTTACGCAACAGCGTCGCGCCGGTCGATTGGCTCTTCTCGGGATGAAACTGCGTCCCCATCACATTCCGTTGCGCGACCACCGACGAAAAGCGCTCGCCATGCTCGGTGATCGCGGCCGTCGCCGGCCCAACCGCCGCCCGGTACGAGTGCATGAAGTATGCGTACTCGCCATCGGCCAGCCCCGCGACAAACGGATGATCGCTCGTGGTTTCCAGGCGGTTCCAACCCATGTGCGGGATGCGCGGCGCATCCTTGAAACGCTCGATCGGGCCGGGCAAAATGCCCAAACCATCCACCGTACCGAACTCCAGCGAACGCTCGAAGAGAATCTGCATGCCGACGCAGATCCCCAGAAACGGGCGTTCGTCCTCGATCGAACCACGAATCGCATCGTCGAGGCCGCGCTCGTGTAGAGCCGCCATCGTCGCACCGAACGCGCCGTCGCCGGGAAACATCGTCGCGCGCGCCGCGCGCACGACCGCGGCGTCGCCGCTTACGGTGTAGTCGACACCTTCGCGTTCGAGCGCGGCCAGCAACGACCCGAGGTTTCCGCCGCCATAATCGATGACGACTACTTCCGAGGCACGCAAATGCTACTCGATAACGCCCTTGGTCGATGGGACATCGGCCGAAGAGCCAACGCGCTTGGCCTGCGCGAAAGCGCGCGCGAATGCTTTGAACGTCGCCTCGCACACGTGGTGCGCGACGTGCCCGTTCATCTGCACCAGATGGAGCGTGATTTTCGCGTTATCGGTGACCGCGCGAAAGAATTCGCCGATCATCTCGGTGGGCAGCGCGCCCAAATCCTCGCGCAGAAACTGCACCTGGAAATTCAGATACGGCCGGCCCGAAATATCGACGCTGGCGGCGATGAGCGCCTCATCGAGCGGCACCATCACCGACCCGAACCGCTCGATTCCGCGCTTCTCTCCGAGCGCCTGATGGATGGCCTTGCCGAGCGCGATGCCGACATCCTCGATCACGTGATGGTTGTCCATGCCGTCGCCGGTCGCGCTCACGCGCAGCCCGCAGCCGGAGTGCTTCGCAAACGCCGCGAGCATATGATCGAGAAAATCGACGCTCGAAGCGACCTCGACGGCGCCGCCGTCAAGATCGATTGCAAGCTCGATCGTCGTTTCGCTCGTGGCGCGGGAGACCGCGCCGACGCGCCCCCCGCCGGGCACCGTTTACGCCCCGGCCAGCGCTGCGGAGCGCTGCTCGATTGGAATGAACGGCCCGGGCGGCGGGCCGGTGTAGGCAGCTTGCGGCCGAATCAGACGATTATCGTGTAATTGTTCGAGCGCATGCGCGCCCCAGCCGGCGACGCGGCCGCACGCAAAGAGACACGTGAACTCATCGCCCGGCAACCCGAGATCCGCCAGCACCGGAGCCGTGTAGAAATCGACGTTCGCGTAGATCTTGCGATCCGGCTTGGCCTCTTGCAGTACTTTGTTGCTCGCGTCTTCGAGCGAGCGCGCGATCGCGTACCAATTCGTATCGCCGCGATAGTTGCTGAGCTTCTGCGCGATCGCTTCGAGATGGCGCGCGCGCGGATCGCGCACGCGATACTCGCGATGCCCCATCCCCATGATGCGATTGCCTTTGGCCAGTTCGTCGCGAACGAACGCCTCGGCGCGAGCGGGCGACCCGATCGCAACCAAATTGTTGTACGAGGCGCTGGCGGCGCCGCCGTGGAGATCGCCGTTGAGGGTGGCGAGCGCCGAGGTAACCGACGCGTAGAGGTCGGCGCGCGTCGACGCGGTCACGCGGGCCGCGAACGTCGAGGCGTTGTACGAGTGGTCGGCCAGCAGCACCAGATACGTGTTGACCGCCGCCTCTTCGATTTGAGCCGGCATCTTGCCGGTGCGCATGTAGAGGAAATTGGCGGCGTGGGAGAGATCGGCGCGCGGTTCGACCGGTTCGAGCCCGCGGCGAATGCGATCCCACGATGCCAAGATCGTGGTCATCTTGGCGATCAGCTCGATCGCACCGTGAATATCGCAGACGTGCTCGCCTTTGTTGTTCACCGGGGAGAAGAGCGCGAGCCCGCTGACGATCGTGCGCAGAACGTCCATCGGCCAGGCCGTCTTCGGCACGCTCTGCATCGCCGCGACCAGCGGCTCCGGCAACGCCCGCCGGGATGCGAGTTCGTGCTTGAGCGCGTCCAACTCGTCTCGCGTCGGAAGGTGACCATACAAAAGCAAGTGCACGACTTCTTCGAACGACACGTTCGGGGCGAGATCGTCCATATCGTAGCCGCGGTACGTGAGACGACCGATCGTCCCTTCGACATTACTCAGGACGGTGGAACCGACAACCACACCTTCGAGCCCACGATCGACGACCAAACCGGTGGTAGACAAGCATTCCTCCAGCGGGCATATCCCCCGCGATTAGCTAGGCAGCATTCGATAATTTTGAGGGTCGCAAGGCGCGAGCCTCCTTAGCATGATACCCGCTATCAATGCTAACGGGTAATGCTACTTTTGTTGCACGATGGCGAAAACGTGCAAGAACGTGACGCTCTCACGGTAAAGTTCCCCCGCATGAAGCCTCTGAACCTCACCAAGAGCCCGCCCCGGAGCCCTCAAGAGAAGCTGGGCGGCCTGCTCATGCTCGCCCGAACCATCGATAAGCTCCGCGCATCGCTGCCCGGCGGCGACCTCGGCGCCTACCAAGTCCCAGGCTTCAGCACCCGGCTGCTCAGCGAGCTCGGCATCGCCGAAAGCGCGCTCCAGGAAGCGGTCGCCAAGGCGGAGACCGAGGACGAAGTGGTCGCATTCGTGCACGCGAATAGCGACGCGTCGAAGTACCCGGGCATCAACGAATCGTTCGCGAGCCTGCGCATCGCGGATCGCCTCGGCAACGAGAGCTTCGTCGCCAAGTATCCCATCACGCAGAAACTCCCGCCCGAAACGTCGCTCCTCGAAATGCTCGAGTACGACGACTGCGACGCCTTTCTGCAGTAGGGGCTAGACCGCCAACTCGCCGATATCGATCCGGGCTCCGGCCCGCATCAGGAGGACGGGCAACGCCTCGATCGCATCGATATTGCTCGACGGATCGCCGCTGAAGGCGACGATATCGGCGCGTTTACCGGGCGCCAGCGTCCCGCGATCGTTCGCGCCGATGAGCGCGGCCGCGTTGCTCGTCGCCGACCTGAGCACGTCGATGGGATGCATGCCCATGCGGACCAACAGGCCGAAATCGCGCTTGTTTTCGTGATGCGGAAAGACGCCGGCGTCGGTGCCGTACGCAATCGGAACGCTCGATGCGATGGTGCGTTGCATGCCTTCGTCGCGCAGTTTCTTCGCGTACTCGGCCTTCTGTAGCGACCCCGGCGCGATGTGGTTGGGGTTGCCGGGCTGTAAAATCGAATCGAGCGCCCAGATCGTCGGGGTCATGTGGGTGCCGCGCTGCTGCATCTTGGCCAGCGTCTTCTCGCTCACGCCGGTGCAATGCTCGACGCAGTGCACGCCGCCGTCCACCGCTACCGCAATGCCCTTGTCGCCGTGCGCGTGCGCGGAGACTTTGCGACCGAACTTGGTGGATTCGTCGACCACGGCCTGAATCTCGTCGAGATTCATTTGCGGAACGTCCCACACGTCGCCGTACGAGAGCACGCCGCCGGTTGCGAGGATTTTGATGTGATCGACGTGATTCTTCACGTGCTCGCGGACGATTTCGCGAAAACCGTACGGCCCGTACGATACGGCGCCGAACCCGACGCCGGAATCTTCGTGGACCCAGTCGGGGATATCGTTCGTATCGCCGTGACCGCCGGTGATCGAGAGTGCGGTGCCGGCGGCAAAGATCGCCGGGCCGACGATCGCGCCGTCGGCGATCGCGTTGCGCAGCGCTAAATCGATACCGGCACCGCCGCCGACATCGCGAACCGTGGTAAATCCGTTGCGCAGCATCGTCTGCGCGTTGCGAATGCTGTAGAGCGTGGCTTCGGGCACGTTATCGGCAGCCGAGTTCTTCCCCATCATCGAAACCATGTAGTACGACGGGACCACCCGCGCCGCAACGTGCGTGTGGCAATCGATCAGTCCCGGCATCAGCGTCGCGTCACCCAGATCGATGACGTGCGCGTCGCTCCCCGCATCGCCCGCATGCATCGAAACGATGCGGTCGCCCCGCAGCACCAAGACGCCCGGCACGTGCAACGCACGGCCATCGAAAAGACGAGCGGCTTTGAGCACCGTCACCTGCTCGGCTGCGCGCGCGCGGCCCGGAATCAGCAACGACGCAACGGCCGCGCCGGCTCCCGCTAGAAACGTTCGGCGGCCGAAGGCCTGCGTCGCCTCGCTGAAGATGCGGCCGGAGTAGGGAACGTGCGGGCAACGGCAATCGAGCCCGTGAGTACTATCGTGCATGGTGTTCCTCCAGAGAGAGAGCGGCGTTAAGCAATCTGCCGGACGTCGGTGCGCGCGAGCGCGTACCCGATCAGTCGTTCGACCAGCGCTTCGTAAGAAATGCCGATTGCGGCACAGGCATCGGGAACGAGGCTCGTTGGGGTGAGCCCGGGCAACGTATTCACTTCCAGGATGTACGGGCGTCCTTCCGGGCTGACGATGAAGTCGGTGCGCGAGTAGTCGCGCAAGCCCAGCAGCCGGTGCACCGAAAGCGCGAGCATCTGCAGACGCGCCGCTAAATCTTCGTCGATCTGCGCGGGCACGATATGCGTGCTTCCACCGGGTTGGTATTTCGCATCGTACGAATAGAATTCACCGCCGTTCGCTATGATTTCGATCACCGGTAGCGCTTCTTCGCCAAGTACGACGCACGTAAACTCGCGCCCCGATAAGAATTCCTCGGCCATGATCTGCGCGTAATTGCGCGCGGCGCCGATCATCGCGTTGGTCCATTGCTCGTGCGTGGTGACGATCTGCACGCCGACCGATGAGCCTTCAAAGCGCGGTTTCACCACCAACGGCAGATCGAGTACTCCCGGTAACAGCGGCAACGTCCCACCCGAGAGATCGAACAGGTCCCAGGCTGCGGTCGGCAGGCCTTCGGCGGCGAGCAATTTTTTCGTGAGGTGTTTATCCATCGCGAGCGCCGACGCTTCGACGCCGGACCCGGTGTAGGGAACGCCGAGATACTCGAGGATGCCTTGAATTTGGCCGTCTTCGCCGCCGGGGCCGTGCAAAGCGTTGAAGACCACGTCGGGTTTGATTTCGCGCAGCGCGTCGATGAAGCGCGCGTCGTAGTCCAGCGAGTGCGCCTCGTATCCGAGCGACAGCAGCGCGCGCATCACGCCCGACCCGCTCTGGATCGAAACTTCGCGCTCCGAACTCGAGCCGCCCATAACGACCGCCACTTTGGCTTCGCGGATCTTCACGTTCGCGCTATCGTAACCCATATCGCGCCTTACTCCTCTTCACGATCCACAAAAACCCCTACTAGGTGCACTTCCAATTGTAACTCTACGCCGAATCGATCGTTGACGGCACGCCGTATGCGAGCCAGCAACGTCGCTACGTCCTTCGCGCTCGCGCCACCGGTGTTGTTGATGAAATTTGCGTGGAGGGGGGATACTTCCGCACCACCGGCGCGCCACCCCTTGGCGCCCGCCGCCTCGATGAGCCGGGCCGCTTTATCGTCGGGCGGATTGCGGAAGCACGATCCCGCGTTCGGGAGCGCGATCGGCTGCGTGCTCTTGCGCCGCACCAAGCGTTGCTGCATCTCTTCGCGCACCGTCGCGACGTCGCCGCGCTCGAAGCACAGCGTCACGCGCGAAACGATCGCGTCGCGCGCGAGCGTGGTGTGGCGATAGTAATACTGCACCGACACCGCATGCGGTTCGGGCCGGCTGGGCGATTGCACCCACACGTCGCGGACGAAATCGCCCATCTCACGATCGGTGCCCGCGTTCATGCGGAGCGAACCACCGGCGGTGCCGGGAATGCCGGCCAGCGAGCCGATGCCCAGCGCGCCCGCCGAAGCGGCTTTTGCGGTCATCGCGGCCATGCCGGCCGACGCTCCCGCTTCCACCAATACGGTATCGGCTTCGGTGCGTACCGCGACGTCGGCGAACGCACCGCCGAGCCGAATGACGATACCGCGTATGCCGCCGTCGCCGACCAAGAGATTGCTGCCGCTCCCGAGCACGAACCACGGGAGTTTGCGCCTGAAGCACAGGCGCATCACCGCCGCCACGTCGTTCTCGCTGTGGCAATGCACCAACGCATCGGCAGGGCCGCCGATTTTCCACGAAGTGAACGGCGCGAGCGATTCGTCGAAGCGCACGCGGTCGCCTAATATCGCTTGCAACGCTTGGCGATCGCCGTCCTCGAGCAGGCTGGCCGTGGCCGAAGCGGTGGTCGCGCTCATGCCGGTGCGCCCACGCCGTTAACGCGCTGTGCTAGACGGGCCGCGATTTCGGTGATGTTGCCGGCCCCGAGCATGAGCACGAGCGAACCGGGAGGCGCTTCGTCGAAGATGCGCTCCTCCAAATCGTCGACGCGCGCGACGTAGCTCACGCGCGTTCCCAGCGCTCCAAGCAACTCTCCGATCGAGCGTTCGCTCACGCCCGGGATCGGCGCCTCGGATGCGGCGTAGATCGGCGCGAGATAGACGCGGTCGGCCCCGCGCAGCGAATCCGCGAAATCGCGCGCCAGAAACGCCGTGCGCGAATAACGATGCGGTTGGAACGCGACAACGACCGGGCCGCGGTGGTACTGCCGCGCGGCCGCGATCGTCGCGCGGACCGCGGTCGGGTGGTGCGCGTAGTCGTCCACTACCATCATGCGATCGCTCCGAGCCAAAATATCGAAGCGTCGCCGAACCCCGCGAAACGCGCGCAACCCGTCGGCGATGCGCGGGAACGGCACTTCGAGTTCGCGCGCCACCGCGATGGCCGCGAGCGCGTTTTGCACGTTGATTTCGCCGGGGACTTGCATCTCGATCGTGCCCAGGCATACGCCACGCACGATCGCATCGAACGTCACGCCCAAGCCGTCGAACCGTAAGTTCACCGCGCGCACGTCGGCTCGCGGGCCGAACCCGAACGTGACCGTTCGCGAGCGACGTGCGCTTTCAACCAGCGAAGCGGTGAGGGCGTTATCGACGCCGACGATGGCGGTGCCGTCATCGGGCAATTTCGCAAGAAAGGCTTCGAAGGCGCGCACCAAATGCGGCAACTCGTCGTCGCTCTGCAAGTGATCGTTTTCGATGTTATTGAGGACGGCCATCGCCGGTTCGAGCAACGCGAACGATCCGTCCGATTCGTCGGCCTCGGTGACGAACCAAGGTGACGCCCCGTCGTGCGCGTTCGTGCCGAGCGCGCCGTCGATCCCGCCGAGCACTAAGCTCGCGTCGATTCCGCCGGCCCGCAGCACCGCGTGCGCCATCGCGGTCGTCGTGGTCTTCCCGTGCGTACCGCAGATCGCGATGCCGCGCCGTTCGCGCACGAGCTGCGCGAGCATCTCGCCGCGGTGCAGGATCGGGACGCCCGAACGCTGCGCCGCGACGTACTCCGCGTTGCGACGATCGATCGCCGAGCTGACGATGACGGTGGTCGCGCCGGCGATATTTTGCGCGTCGTGCCCGATGGTTACGAGCGCGCCCTCTTGGCGCAGTTGTTCGAGCAGCGGGGTAGCCTTCATATCGGATCCGCTCACGCTCTGGCCGCGCGCCAATAGAATGCGCGCGATCGCGCTCATGCCGATCCCGCCAATACCGATAAAATGCCAGCTCGCCGTCCCCATTACCCGAGCGTCTTTCGCGCCGCGAGCGCATCTATCCGGGCGAGAATCGTCGCAATCGGCGAACCATTTTGCAAGCCCAGCGCGGCGGCGCGCATCGCATGCAAGCGTTCGGGCACGATCGCGCGCTCGAGCGTCGCCGCAAGCTGCCCGGCGGCCAGTTCCCGATCGGTCATCAGGATGGCGGCGCCGGCCTCTGCGAAGACTTCCGCGTTGCGCGTTTGATGGTCGTCGGCAGCGTGCGGATACGGTACGAGGATGGAAGGAAGCCCGACGGCCATGAGCTCGCCGAGCGTCGACGCGCCCGCACGCGCGAGCACGAGGTCGGCCGCGGCGTATGCATCGGCAACGTCGTTCAGGTAGGGGCGCACCGCCGGGCCCGCGTCGGCGCCGAGCGCGGTGCGAACGCGATCGTACTCGCGCTCGCCCGTCACGTGGATCAGTTGCCACCCCGACGGAAGCGCGTGCCTCGCAATCAGGCCGGCGAGCGCGTCGTTGATCGAGCGGGCTCCTTGGCTGCCGCCCATCGCCAGCAGCGTTTTGCGTTCGGGCGAGAGCCCGAGGCGCGCCAGCGCCGCCTCGCGCTGCGGCAGCCGCGCGAGCGAAGCCCGCACCGGGATGCCGGTATGCACGTACTTGCCCGCAAAGCGCGGGTCGGCCTCGCGAAAGGCACCCCACACTTCGTCGACCAGCGGAGCCAGCAACCGGTTGGTCAGCCCCGGGCGAGCGTTGGGTTCGAGCAGCGCGATCGGCGCGTGAAGCCTCCGCACGATATGCAACCACCGCGCCGCGAGTACGACGGGGAAACAGACGTAGCCGCCGGTCGCGATCACGAGGCGCGGCTTTAAACGAGCGAGTAAAAAAGCGCTCTGCCACGCCCCGCGCGCGTTCGCGACGAGCGTGCGCAGGAGTTCGAACGAGAGTTTGCGCGTGAGCGGACGGCTACGCACGGTATAGAGGCGGTAGCCGGCCTCGGGAACGATCGTGGCCTCGAGCCGATCGGCCGTTCCGATGAAAGCGATGCGATCCGGCGACCCCAACGCCTGCGCGATGGCGATCGCGGGATAGAGATGCCCGCCGGTTCCGCCGCCCGCAAACACCACCGCGCCGTCACGCGCGTTCATTCAGCGCTGACGCGGCGGTGGCGGCCGACGTTCGCGATGAGTGCGACGGCGACCAGATTGACGATCAGCGAACTTCCGCCGAACGAAATAAACGGGAGCGGCACGCCGGTTACCGGCCACGACGACGTGACGACGCCGATATTGATGAAGGCTTGAATCACGATCAGGGCCGTGCAGCCCGCCGCGAGAAAGAAGCCGAAGCGATCGGACGCGGCAATCGCAATGCGAATCGCGCGGTAGGCGAAGAGCAGAAAGAGCGCGACGACGGCGAGCGCGCCGAGCAACCCCAGCTCCTCGCCCAAAACGGAGAAAATAAAATCGGTGTATTGCTCGGGCAGGTAGAAGAATTTCGCACGCGAGGCGCCTAAGCCGACGCCGAACAGGCCGCCGCTCCCGAGCGCGAGCAACGACTGCACGATGTGAAAACCGGTGTTGAGCGGGTCGCGCCACGGGTCGATGAACGCGAAGATGCGCGCGCGCTTATACGGGCTGGCAAGGATCGTTAGCACCACCGGCGGTACCGTCGCGAGAAAAATCGCGAACAGGTGCGCGATGCGCGCTCCCGCCGCAAAGAACATCGCAAACGCGATCATCGCGAGCAAGCTGGCAGTGCCCATATCCGGCTCTTTGAGGATCAGCACCGACATGATCGCCACCGGAATGCAGAGCGGAATCAGCCCCTTGGCAAGCGATACGATGCGTTCGCCTCGCTGCGCCAGCATCGCGGCCAGGTAAACGACCAGCGCGAGCTTCGCAAATTCCGAGGGCTGGAAGCTGAGCGAATGAATGCCGATCCAACGCCGCGCTCCGTTGACGACGAGCCCGACGTGCGGCACCAATACCAGCAACAGGCTCAAGATCGAGGCCACCAAAATGTACGGCGCCGCGCTCTTGAGTTTGTGGTAATCGATGCGATAGGCGCCATACGCGACGGCCGCACCCACGACGAGCCATACGAATTGGCGCTTGACGAAATAGGCCGTATCCCCGTTCTGCGCGTACGCGGTCGCGCTCGATGCGGAGTAGATCATAACCAGGCCGATACCCACCAGCGCCACCACGGCGAGAAAGAGGAGCGTATCCGGCGGCGTCGCGATGTACGGGCGCGAGGTTGTCGTCGTGCGTTGCTCGCGCGCGGAACGCGGCTGAACGCGCGCGGCGTTACGCATCGGCGTGCTCCTTGAGCGCTCTTACCGCGCGGCTGAATTGGTCGCCGCGATCCTCGGCCGAACGAAACATATCGAACGACGCGCAGCCGGGCGAGAGTATCACCACGTCGCCCGGCTGCGCGAGCTCCGCGGCACGCGCGACCGCGGCAATCATCGTCGCGGCGCGCTCGGTCGGGACGCCTTGTGCGCCGGCCGCAATCTCGTCCGCCGCCTCGCCGATCGCTACGAGTGCCTTGGCGCACCGGCGAATCTCGGCGCCCATTTCGGCAAAATCCGTGCCTTTCGAACGCCCGCCCGCAATCAACACCACGGGCCGATCGTAGGCATGCAATGCCGCGACGACCGAGCCGGGATTGGTGGATTTGGAATCGTCGACGTAGAGCACGCCGTCCACTTCGGCTACGGGTTCGAGCCGGTGCGGCATCGCCCGGAAGGTTTTGACGCCCTCGCGCAACGCGCGTATATCGCAGCCGATCGCCAACGCCGCCAGCATCGCCGCCATCACGTTCTGCACGTTGTGTTCGCCCGCGAGCGGAATTTCGCCGCGCTCGATTGCAACGATGGGGCGCGGGTCGCCGGCGATCGGCGCGTACACCACCGCATCGCCGTGGCAGTACATCGTTGCGGGGTCGCGGCGTTCTCCCAGCGTGAACCACAGCGGCCGGGCTTGCAACCGCGATTCGGTCGCGGAGTTCTGCAACGCCGCGATGCGCTCGTCGTCCAAGTTGCCGACGAACGTATCCGTCCGCGACTGGTTGGCGAAGATGCGAAACTTCGCTTCGGCATATTCATCCATCGAGAAATAGCGGTCGAGGTGATCGGGCGCGAGGTTGAGCAGCACCGCGACGCGCGGCTTGAACGAGCGGATCGTTTCCAACTGGAACGACGAGACCTCGGCTATCACCCACTCGTCGGGTGCGGCATCGACGACCTCGGCGATCAACGGGTTGCCGATGTTTCCGCCCACGCGCACGCGCAGGCCGCAGGCACGCAGCAAGTGGCCGATCAGCGCGGTCGTGGTGGATTTGCCCTTCGTCCCCGTTACCGCAATCATCGGCGCGCGGCAGAGCCGGTAGGCCACTTCGATTTCGCTGAATACCGGAACGTTCGCGGCTTGCACCGCGCGTACGACCGGCGAGGTGAGCGGGACGCCCGGCGAGAGCACGGCGGCGGTGAACGACGGCAGCAACGGTGCGAGCGCGCCGGCTGCGACAAACTGCGCGCCCGCGCCTTCGATCCGCGCGATGGCATCGGCGAGCTCGGCGGCCGGTTTTTCGTCGGTCGCGTGCACGCTCGCGCCGCGCTCGCGCAGCACCCGCGCGCTCGCAAGGCCGCTCTTCCCGATGCCGATAATCAGCACGCGCTCCGACGCGCCAAAGGTTCCGAGCGCGCTCATCGCACCACCGCCAGCGCGACGACGGACAAGAGGAACGACGCGATCCAAAAGCGCGCGGTCACCTTGGTTTCAGCCCATCCGCCGAGCTCGAAATGATGGTGGAGCGGGCTCATGCGAAAGATCCGCTTGCCGCCGCTGGCCTTGAAATACAGCACTTGCAC
Source organism: Candidatus Dormiibacterota bacterium (assembly GCA_035532835.1). Classification (NCBI taxonomy): domain Bacteria; kingdom Bacillati; phylum Candidatus Dormiibacterota; species Candidatus Dormiibacterota bacterium. The sequence goes on along the minus strand of DATKQG010000013.1, from coordinate 14,907 downwards.
GATCACCGAGAGCGCCTCCGCGACGAAAACGCCGCCGATCAGGAGCAGCAGCAGCATCTCGCCTTCCACGATCGCGATACCCGAGAGCAGCGCTCCCAGGGCCAGCGACCCCGTATCGCCCATGAACATGCGCGCCTTGTAGCGATTGTAGATGAGAAAGCCGCAACCCGCGCCGATGCCGAGCAACGCCGCTTCCGTCGGCGCGCGCAGCCCAAGTTCGAAGCCGACGACGGTGAGGACCGCGAGCGGCGGCAACATGGTGCCGGTTGCCAAGCCATCCAAACCGTCGGTGAGATTGACCGCGTGAATCGTCCCGGTTACCGCAAGGATGCCGAGCAGCAACCACAGCCAATGCGGCGCGACCAGCGAGTAGGTGCCCGCGTGAAAGAGCACGTCGCGCGGAAAGAAATCGTACGATTCCGAGAGCGCGCGCAAGAACACGATCGCGATGAGCGCCGTCGCCAGGTACTTCGTGCGCGCGCGCAGCCCGCGGTTGCGTCCGAAGCGGATGCCCAGATAGTCGTCGATAAATCCCACGGCGCCGCAAGCCAAGACGAGCAGAAACAGTTCCAGGGCAAATGGGATTTTCACCCCTGCGAGCATTGGTAAGAGCGCAACGATGAAGAGGATGCCGCCCATGGTGGGCGTGCCGGTCTTTCCTTGATGCGTCTCCGGCGCGTCTTCGTAGGCGCGCTGGTTGAACTGCAGCCGGCGCAGCGCCGCCAGCAGCGCCGCGCCGCCGAACGCCGCAATCAGAAACCCCACGGCGAGCGAGACGAGCATCCACGGAATCGTCATGGCGCCGCCTCGTACAGCGGGTTCGCGCCGGCGCCACGCCATTTGAGCACGACGATCGGCGTTTGTTCGTCGGCGTTGCCGTGCGGGTTATCGAGCAAGGCGTTCTCGACGACGGTACGCCGGACGTCGAGCGACGCGCCCAGAATTTTCGCCTTCTCCAAATCGTTGGCATCGACGACGACGCAGCCGATGCCGGTGCGTTCGAGGACCGATTGCGCGAACGCGTCCGGTTCGCGCGGGGCCAGCACGATGGCGCGCTCGAACGGCGGCAGCGTACCGGTATATCCGTCGATGGCCGTAATCGCTTCGCCCATCACTTCGTAGAAGACGCCGCGTTTGCCGCGCAGGCGCCCGAGGACGTGAGCGACCGCCGCATAGAGGACGCGCCATTGGCCGACTTCGTCGATAACCAATTGCAGCGACTCCGGCTGGTTGACCGTTGCGAGCGCGCCCGCGCGCCGCGCGAGCACGTACGCGAGCTTCGAGGGCCGCACGAATTCCGCCGGAACGAACGCGCCCTGCGCGATGGCGACCGCCGTCTCGGAAATCGCGATCACATCGCCGGGGCGCGCGATGCCTTCGACGGCACGCTCGACGATGCCGATCAAATCGTCGCCCGAGCGCACGAGTTGCGTGCGCACCGGGAGCGCGACCAGCCCGGCGGGGACTTCGGAGCGTGCGACCAACAGAGGGCGGCTCATACCTGCAACCCCTGTAAGACTTCCTCTAACTTGTACTTGCGCGAACCTTTGAGCAACACCACGTCGCCGGTGCGCGAGCGCTCTCGTAGCCATCGCACCGCGTCATCATTCGTCGCGAACGTGGCGATGCGCTCCCAGGAGAGCCCTGCGTCGCGTGCGCCGCGCACCAACTCCTGCGCGTACTCGCCGCCGGCAAGCAACCAATCGACGTTCGCCGCCGCGGCATGCGCGCCGACGCGCTCGTGCAACGCGGGCGCTTCACTCCCTAGCTCCGCCATGCTGGCAAGCACGGCGATATGCGTGGCGCCCGGTTCCTGCGCGAACGCATCGAGCGCTGCCATCATTCCGCTCGCGTTCGCATTGTACGCATCGTAGATCACGCGCACGCCGTTGCGCAGCAGGACCGATTCAAAGCGGCCGGGCGGAAGATGCAGGCCCGGCACGAGCGGGAGCATGGCCTCAACCTCAACCCCGAGTTCGCATGCCGCGGCGAGCGCGGCCGCAAGGTTGTACCGATTATGCTTGCCGGGCAGTAGCACGTCGATATCGTAATCGCGTACGCGTTGCCCATCGCGTTCGCGCAGGAGCGTGCGCCCGACCAGCGTGGTCGAACGTCCCGGAAACTCGAGCGCCGCGTCGGTATCGAGCGCCGCGAACCAGTGCGCATCCCGCGGGAGCGACGAGGCTCGCTCGCGGGCGACGGCATCGTCCAGATTCAGCACGGCGCGCGCGCCTTCGCCAAAGATCGCCCATTTCGTTTCGGCCAAGCGCTCGCGCGACCCCATGATTTCCAAGTGGGCTTCGCCGACGTTGGTGAGGATGCCGACGTGCGGCCGCGCGATCGCCACCAACGCGGCGATATCGCCGTAGTTACGCGCGCCCATCTCCACGACGAGCACGTCGTGCTCTTCGTTCGAGGCCGCCAGCAGCAACTTGCTCACGCCGATTTCGTTGTTTTCGTTGGCCGGCGAGGCGAGCACGCGTTCGCCGAATCGTGCGGCCAACAATTGCGCGGCCAGCACTTTGGTCGTCGTCTTGCCGGTGCTTCCCGTGATCGCCAGCACGCTTCCACGAAAGGCCGCTCGCGCCGCGCCGGCCAGCGCCATGTAGGCTCGCAGCGTGTCGGGTACCAAGAGCGTCGCCGTGCCGGGGACGCGTGCTTGCGGGTCGTCGATGATCACCGCCGCCGCACCCTTGGCGATCGCTTGCGCCACATACGCGTGCCCGTCGAAGTTTTCTCCGCGCAGCGCCAGAAACGTATCGCCGCGCTCGATCGTGCGCGTATCGGTGACGATGCGCAGCAGCGCGGGTGCTAGAGCTCCGTCGAAGAGCTCGGCCTTCGTCGCCGAGAGGGCGCTATCGAGCGAAAGGCTCATCGTTGGAGCACCTCGCGCGCGACCGTTGCATCGTCGAACGGCAGAACGTCATCGCCGACGAGCTGATACGATTCGTGGCCCTTCCCGGCGATCAGCACGACATCGCCCGGGGCGGATTCATCGATCGCCTGCGCGATCGCCGCGCGCCGGTCCAACTCCGCAACGAACGCGTGGGAGCCCAGGCCCGGAATAATCTCGTCGAGAATCGCACGCGGATCTTCCGAGCGCGGATTGTCGCTCGTAATGTAGATGCGATCGGCGACGCGAGCCGCAACGGCCCCCATCTCGGGGCGCTTTCCGCGGTCGCGATCGCCGCCGCAGCCGAATACCACCGCTAACTTTCCGGTCGATGTCTCGCGCAACGCGGCCAGCGCATTTGCCAGCGCGTCGGGCGTGTGCGCGTAATCGATCACGACGTCGATATCGCGTCCGCGCAAGTGTTCCATGCGCCCGGGCACCCGCACCAACTCCGCCAATCCGCGCGCGCTGGCCGCATCGCCGACGCCGAGCGTGCGCGCCACGCCGATGGCGGCGAGCGCGTTGGCAACGTTAAAACGCCCCGGCAGCTTGACCGCGAACGCCGTACCGTCGAGCGTGAACGTGCTGCCGTTTGGTGCGATGCGCACCGCGGTAGGATGCAGATCGGCCGGCGCATCGAGCGCGTAGGTGAGGGTGGGAATGCGCGCGCCCACATCGGTGTGCCACTGCCTGCCGTGCGCGTCATCGAGGTTCAATACGGCAGCATCAGCCATGGTGAAAAGGTGCCGTTTCGCCGCGGCGTATGCTTCGAGCGTTTGGTGAAAATCGAGATGGTCGCGCGTCACGTTCGTGAGCGCCGCCACCCGAAAATGGACGTCTTCGACGCGGTCGAGCGCGAGCGCATGCGAACTCACCTCCAACGCCACGGCCCGCGCACCCGCGCCGCGCATCTCGGCCAGGATCGCGTGCAGCTCCGGCGGCTGCGGCGTCGTGTGTTCCAGCGGCCACCGCCGCTCGCCGAGCTCCGCGCCGACGGTGCCGATGATGCCGCACGAAATCCCGCCGGTTTCGAGAATGGCCGCGATCATGCGCGTGGTGGTGGTTTTGCCGTTCGTACCGGTAACGCCGATCACGTCGAGCTCGCGCGACGGATCGCCGTAAAAGGCGGCGGCGATGGCCGAGAGTGCGCGACGCGCGTTCGGCACGTACAGGTAGGTGACGTTCGGGCGCTGCGGCACCGACGCGCCCATCTCGAGCACGATGGCGGCCGCACCGCGCACGAGCGCCTGATCGACGAACGCGTGCCCGTCCGCGTGTTGCCCTCGCAACGCGACGAAGAGCGCGCCGATCACCACGCGCCGCGAATCGATCTCCAGCGACGTGACCGCGCGATCGCGGTCGCCCACCACCAGCGTGCTCGCCGGAAGGCGCTGCAACACATCGGCAACGCGGACGCTATTGGGCATGCGGCGTCACCATCACTTGCGTACCGTCGTCCGCGCGCATGCCGGTGGGCAAGATGCCATCGTGCAACATCGCCGCGCGCGCGATGCGCACGAACGCCGGCGCCGCGACGACGCTGCCGTAATACGACCCGACCGGGCGCGAAATTTTCACCAAGATTACGTACTTGGGATGATTCGCCGGAATCATGCCGATGAAGGATGCGACGTACGCGCCGGGTTGGTATACGCCGTTCTCCACCATCTGCGCGGTGCCGGTTTTGCCGGCGGTCGTGTACCCCGGGATCTGCGCGGACGGATCGCCCGTACCGCGCACCACCACGGCGCGCAAATAGCCGCGCAGAATCGCCGCCGTCTTCGCCGAGAAGATGCGCCGTTCGATTTCGGGCCCGTATTGATAGATGAGGCGGCCCTTCGCGCTGAGGACCGCGTGCAAGATGCGCGGGCGCAGCAAAATGCCGCCGTTCGCGATCGCGCAATAATAACGCGTGAGCGCCAGCGGCGTGATGGAGACGCCCTGCCCGAACGACATCGTCGCAAGCGACGAATCGCTCCACTGCGACGGCGGCGGGACGATGCCGGGGTTTTCGCCGGGCAAGCCGATGTGGGTGGACGTGCCGAAGCCCGCTTTCCGCTCCATCGCATAAAACGTGTGCGCGCCGATCGACATGCCCACTTCGGCCGCGCCGACGTTATGCGAGTATTCGATGATCTGCTCGAGCGTCTCGCTGCCGCCGGTGCCCGCCATGAAGCCGTCTTCCGCGTTGTGGATGACGTGGCCGCCGACGGCAAGCGTATCGTGCGCCGGGAAGCGCGATTGCGGCGTTACTTTACCCGACTCGATCGCGGCGGCCGCGGTAACGAGCTTGAAGGTGGAGCCCGGCTCGTAGGCATCCATCACCGCGCGGTCGCGCTCTTGGTTGTACGAGTACTTCCAGAAATGATTGGGATCGAAGTGCGGGACGTTCGCCATCGCCAGCACCGCGCCGGTCTGCGGATCCATCACGATCGCGGTGCCGTCGCTCGCGTGGAACTTGCGCACTTGCTGATCGAGCGCTTCTTCGGTTTCGAATTGCAGATACGAATCGATCGTGAGTTCGATATTGAGCCCGGGCTGCGCGGGCTTGATGATCGTCTCGCGCCCGAACGGGAGCGGACGGCCATACTCGTCGGTCTCGAGCGTTACCTTGCCGGAGCGACCCTTGAGATAGCGATCGTAATAATATTCGACGCCGTCGAGCCCGTTCTCATCGGTACCGACGAAGCCCAAGATCGTGGAAGCCATATCGCCGACGATATCGATGCGGCGGCCGGTATCTTCTTGCTTGAGCTGGATGCCCGGCATATCGAGCGCGCGCACCTTGACCGCGACATCGTGTTTGACCTTACGCGCGACCCAGTAGAACCAGACCCGCTTATCGTGGATGGTGGCGACGAGCGTAGGATCGAGTTTGCCGAAGATGCCCTGCAGCTTTTGGACCGCGAGATCGGGATCGGTGATGTCGTGCGGGACGACATACACGCTTTCGGACGGCAACGAACGCACGAGCACGGCGCCGTTGCGATCGAGAATGCTGCCGCGGCGCGCGAACACATCGACGGTATCGGAGCGTTGCGCGAGCGCCTCGCGCGCAAGCACGGGGCCTTGCATCACCTGAACGCTATAGAGCCGCCATGCAAGAAAGACCGCGACGGCGGCCATGATGTAGAAAAAGACTTTCGCGCGCATCGGTGCGATGCGCGCGAACGCACGGTTATGCACTAGGCGGCGCTCCGGCGCGTGATTTTACCGCTCCTGCACGTGCGGATTGCGATGCAGCCACCCGGCGAGCGACGAGAGCATGGTAAGGTGTGCGGTGCTCTGCGCGACTACCGGCGGCGTGCCCAGGGTGACCAAGGCGAATTGCTGCGGTTCGTGCATGTGCAACTGGCGGGCGATGCGAGCGAGCCGTTCCTCGGAGCGCAGATCGGCCAAGCGATCGTCCAAGCGAGCGGTCTGCTCCTGGAGCGCGTCGCGTTGCTCTCGAGCGTTTGCCAAGGTGTACGTCATGCTCGTGACATTCGACGTGAGCATCACGTAGCCCATCAGCATCGCCAACACGACGCCGAGCACCGCGCTGACGCGGACGATGTTCGCATATCGGGCCCGCCCGTTGCGAACGATGCGCGTTTGCGTAGCGGTGCGGGCGCTGCGCGGATTGCGAATCCGCGGTTCGGCCTCCAGTTGCCTTGCGTGTACCATTAGCTCGCCTTCCGTTGCGCCGCGCGCAGCTTTGCGCTGCGTGCGCGGGGATTTTCGCCGATCTCATCGTCGCTTGGGCCGATCGGTTTTTTGGTTAACACCTGTAGGCGCTCGTCGTCGCGGAACGTCTGCTTGACGATGCGGTCTTCGAGCGAATGAAAGCTGATCGCGACGATGCGCCCCGCTTCGTGCAGCGCGCCGGTCGCCGCATTCAAGCCCTCTTTGAGCGCCCCGAGCTCGTCGTTGACGGCGATGCGCAACGCTTGAAAGACGCGCGTCGCCGGGTGCACGCGCTCGCGATGCCCCGGCCGATGCACGACGCCCGCGACCATCTGCGCAAACTCGGTGGTGGTTTCCGGAAGCCGCCCGGAATTGCGCCGATCGACGACCGCGCGCGCGATGCGCCGCGCCGCGCGTTCCTCGCCGAAGTGAAAGAAAATATCCGCAAGTTCCGTTTCGCTCGCGGTTGCAAGCACATCGTAGGCGCTGCGCCCTTCATAGGGATTCATGCGCATATCGAGCGGCGCAGACTTGGAGAATGAAAAGCCGCGTTGCGCTTCATCTACTTGCATCGACGACACTCCTAAATCGAAGAGCACCCCATCGACCGACGGAATGTTCAGGCCCGAAAGGACGCGCGAGAGTTCGCGGAAGTTGGCGTTGACGAAGGTGAGACGCGGGTGCGCGATCTGCGCTGCGCGTTCGGCCGCACCCGGGTCGGCATCGAGCGCAATCACTCGCCCACCCGAGATCCGCTGCAGCATCGCCGCCGTGTGCCCACCCGCACCGAAGGTCGCATCGACGTAAATCCCATCCGGCCGGATCGCTAAATACTCCAGCGCCGGTTCGAGCATGACGGAGATATGACTCATGCGCGCACACTAGTACAACCCGAGGTCGGCCATGAATTCGGCCACCTCGCCCTCCGGAGCGGCGTAGGCGTTATAGCGTTCCTTGGCCCAGATTTCGACACGGGTGAGGGTGCCGATGGAGATAACCTCGCGGTCGATCGAGGCGTAGGCGCGGAGCTGGGCGGGGATGAGCAGCCGCCCCTGGGCATCGCACGTGACTTCCTCTGTATGGGCGAACAGATGGCGCACGAACCGGCGGAAGCGCTCGTCCTTACGAGGGGCCTCCTCTAAGCGGGTGCAGAACGCGGCCCAGGTGGCGCTAGGAAACAGGGCCAGGCACGGGTCGGGCTCGGCGATCGTGAGCACGAAACCGGCCCCCAACCGCTCGCGGAAGCGGGCAGGAACGATCAGACGCCCTTTTTCATCAAGAGCGTGTTCGACCGATCCCGTAAACCGCGGTAGCTCCGCGTGCACCTTACCCCTCCCTGTGGCACCACTTTCCACCACTGCCCACCACTATACGGCTTGCGGTAGGCGAAGGCAAGGCTGGGTGTGAAGATCAGAAGTCGGTGCGACTGAACAGAAGAGGATGCGACTGTACAAAAGTCATGCGATTGGGCAAAATTTAGCGGCAGAATCGCGCGAAAGGGCGCTTGCCCAGAGCGACCATGGATAAATTCGTGTGAAATCCCGAAGAGCACGTCACTGCGCTAAAGTAGTTGGCATTTTCCAAAGACGGTGTCCCTGGGTAGTTGTGGATCACAGAAGCTTCTGAGACTCTACAGAACTACCGAGAGATACACGCCGTCACCGAGAGCGCAGTCAAAAGCATGCCCCGAACTCGTGGCCGATCGTCATAGCTGACCGCTCCTAACATACACGGCGCGTTCCTCAACCACGAAGAGTCCGGCCTGCGGGGCCGGATGTCGATCCGCAGCCTTACCAGCGCCGGTGGCGCCTGGGCGTATGGCTCGCCTCGCCGGAGGGGCGTAACCTGGATGCCCTGCTCGGCAGCAAACCGCAAGGTGCGCTCGTTGAATACTCGGAGCGTCTCCGCGATCTTCGTGCGAGTCGTTGCGTTCGCGTCGGGAATCAGCGCTGAGAAAATTTGGTCGTCCACCTCTTGCTCCCATCTAGCGTTATACCGACTATTCCAGGTTTGACGCTAAAGTCTCGGTCTGACGTTTAATAGGCGCGTAGTCCCGTTTAATCGGCCCGGTGGGATTCAACCAGCACTTAAGCGGCGGCGGTAAAATATATTTGCCAGACAGGCGAAGATGCGCTATGCTGTGGGGGAGAGTGTGAAAAAGATTTTACGCTCCCCCGTCTTTTTACCTGAGGTGACCACTATGGCTGTCCGAAATTGCCTCCAGCGCGTCCGTGAGGAGCAGGGCTTATCTCGCGAGGAGGTAGCGGTGCGCGCGAATGTGACGCGGCAAACCATCCGACTCATCGAACAACATCGAGTGAGTCCAACGATCGACGTGGCGTACCGCATCGCGGCGGCCGTCCATCTCTCGATCGGGGAACTCTTTGAATTCACTGACGAGCCGAGCCCAAGCCTGGCGAAGAAGTTACTAAAAACGGCAAAAGGTGTAGGCGAGGGCTTGCTGGTTTCAGTCGCAATGGTTGTCGCCGTGTTCCTCGCTGGTGTCGCGGTCGTTAGCGTACAGGCTAAGCAAGCGTATGCGGCCGGGGATTACCAGGAGGCATCAATAGACGATCAGGTCGTAGGGACGCTATGGGATCCATTTCGCACGCGGGCCGAATACCAGGCTCTCCACGCGGGTAGTCGGATGCACATAGGGATCGATCATAATGCTCGTACGCCGGTGCCGTCGCGGGCCTCCTGTTCGACGTGGCTCGGGCGATATGGCCCTGTCGTTGATCGATCGAAGGTGAGCGGACTTCTTGGCCGCGTGTTGCACGCGGATGCTGCAGATTGCCTAGACAGAGTCGGTGCAACGCAGGCTGCGTTTCAGGAGCGAGAAGCACTGATCGCGCATCCCGGAATGGTGTTAGCGCGGTCGGCGGCAACGGATTTTGCTGAGGAATTTCAATCGGCATTTGCCGCAGAACAGATGCGCGATAACGCGGATGCGTTGCAGTTCTTGGAACTAGCCCATACGTTGCACCCCGCCCTATTTGCGCGCGTATTTGGGCCACAAAAAGGCAAGTCACCCTACGAGTTGCAGCAGCTCCAACCTCTCGTGAAGTCGAAGTTTGCTAACAATCGCAAACAGTCGACGGCGGGAGCATAACGCGGCGATGCATTTCAACGAATTCTGGGATGTCGTGAACATCGTTTGTCAAATCGCAGGTTTGATGTCGGCGGGTGTCTGTTTGTTGATCGCTGCGCATTTTTGGGCACCGACGCGCGAATGGCTCACTAATGCAACCCCGATTACGCTGCTGGTCATGTCGCTCGTAGGGCTTGTCATCAGCGTCGCGTTTTATGTGCATGGGAGCGGCGTACTATGGCCGCTGACCGCAAGCGATGTCATGATCAGCTTCCCGCCCGCGGATACCGATGTGCTCATCGCGCGAATCCTCGTTTCGTGCGGCGGACTTGGTATTGTTGGGGCGAGCGCAACAGGCTTGTACGGCTTCCATCGGGTCTTCGGTGTTTTCTCCCGCATGTTCGGCTAGTTGTGTTCGTCGCACAGAGCGGGCGTGTAGGCGCTACTGGTGCCGGATGTTGCGGCCGCGATAAGGTGAACCCACTTCCGCCGCGGTAAGGCGGACCCACCTCCGACCCGGGCCGGTAGCCCGGAAACGGGACGAGCCCCCTCCGAATACAGGCTGATGTGTCTAGCATCGCCTACGGAAGGAGCTCGCCATCACTCGTTCGGAGCGTTGGATGGATTTTCATACTCTACGGATACAGGGCCTCAGCATCCGCAAAATCGCCGCCCTGCGCGGCGTCAGCCGCAACGCCGTACGTCGTGCGTTGCGTAGTGCGCAGCCGCCGACCGGCAAGCGCAAACGGCTCAAGGGCCTCAAACTCGTGCCCTACGTGGATACGATCTCGGCGTGGCTCGCCGATCCGGTCAAATCGCTGTGGACCGGCGAACGGATATTCGATGAACTGCAGTTGATCGGCTATACCGGCGGCCGCACCGCGCTCAAAGATCATCTGCAACCGCTACGGCGTCGCCCTCAGCCGGCCGAACAGCGATTCTTCGTGCGGCCAGGTCAGCAGATGCAAGTTGATTGGGGTGAGCTCGGCGTGATCGACTGCGGCCCGCAGCGCATGAAAGTCTATGTCTTCGTCGCAGTGCTTGCGTGGTCGCGCGCACTCTTCGTGCGTTTCACGACCGACATGCAGATGCTGACTTGGCTCGATTGCCATCGTCATGCCTTCACATTCTTCGGTGGTGTTCCCAACGAGGTGCTGGTCGACAACCTCAAAACGGCGGTTGCTTCTCGGGCTGGTAAAACCGTCGTCTGGAACAAGCAATACGAAGAGTTTGCCGTCGCCCATCAGTTCATGCCGAAAGCCTGTTGGCCCGCGCGTCCGAAAACCAAAGGCCGCGTTGAACGCATGGTGCGTTACGTGCGCGAACGGTTCTTTATCGGCCGCAATGCACGTGATCTCGACTTGCTTAACGCCGAAGCCGAGCAGTGGCTGGTCGAACGGGCAAATCGTCGGGTTCATCGCATCACCAAACAAACGCCACAAAGCCGTCTCGCCTCCGAACAACCGCTCTTGAAGAGCGTGCCAGAATACGATCTTGTTCTCGAAGAGCCGCGTGTCGCCGACGCCTACGGCCTAGTGCATTACCGCGGCGTTCGCTACTCGGTTCCTGAAGAATTCGCCCGCATGCCGGTCATGTTACAACTACGTCGTGATGGCCTTACGATCATGGCCGATGGAAAGGCTATTTGGCAGCATCACTATGCGCCGATCGGCGCGCTTCTCGTGCAGGACCCGTCCCATTTACCCAAACCGCTTGCGCCGCGGCATGATCGTTTCGCTGAGTTGGCGCAGCATATTGCCCGTGAGTTCGGTGATCTCGGCCACTGCTACGCCGCTCTCGTCGAGAAACGGGCGCCGCATGCGCCGCTAGCCGTACTTCGCGAAGTGCTCGACCGTCATGACGAGTTCGGCCGCGATGTCGTCGCGCCGATCTTGCAAAGCTTCGTCAATGCCGGCGTCGCAAAACGCGGCCTGCTTTCACAACTGTGCTATCGCCGGTGCCCCGTTCCCAGGCTATCGCGGCGATCCACCCGCATTCCGGCCATCGCCGTAGAGCAAAGGTCGCTCGCCGTCTATGATCAGGTGGCCATATGAGCGAACTACTCCTCCATCGCGTGCGCCGTCAACTCGAAACGCTTAAGCTCACAACGGCGAGAGAGCGGCTGGACGAGCATCTACAGCGTGCTGCGCAACGCGAACTCTCGCACCTCGATGTACTCGACTCGCTGCTCGGCGACGAACTCGCGCTCCGCGCCGAACGCGGCTTAGTCACCCGTACAAAACTTGCGCATTTCCCAACGCTCAAAAGCCTGGATACATTTGATATCGATGCCCAGCCATCGCTCGATCGCAAGGCGCTCACCGAACTGCGCAACATGGCGTTCATCGAACGCGCTGAAAACGTCGTGTTGCTCGGCCCTCCAGGCGTCGGCAAAACACATTTGGCGATCGGCCTCGGCTTGCGCGCAGTTCAAGCCGGCTACCGTACCTATTTCGTTACCGCTCAAGATCTACTTGATCTCATCCGCATCGCGCAGCTCGACGGCATTCCGGGACACAAGCAACGCCATCTCGTCAACGTGCCCCTCCTCATCATCGACGAGATCGGCTACGTGCAATTTGATCGCCCAGCGGCAACGTGGCTTTTCCAACTCATCGAGCGCAGGTACGAACGCCACTCAACAATCGTCACCAGTAATAAAAGCTTCGCCGATTGGAGCGACATTCTCGGCGACACGACGATGGCAGGCGCATTGCTCGACCGCCTCCTCCACCATAGCCATGTTCTCAATCTCAAAGGCGAGAGCTACCGCCTTCGTAAGCGCAAGGGAGGTGCGAGCGCTTCTACGCCGTAGCCTGGCGCCCAGGTGGGTTCGCCTTAACGCGACCAAACTGGGTCCGTCTTATCCAGGCGCCAACACCGGAAGCGTCATGGGCTCTCTACCATGATTGCATTCACCGTGAGAATGAGCGCACGGGAAGCAAACCGCAAAAGGAGCGGCGAGATCAGGTAACTGGAACGTAAAGCGTGGCCGGTACGCGTTCGCGGCGATTGCAATAGACGGTCGTTCCTTGCTGATCTGTCGTCTTCATGCGATTTGGGCTTACCCAGCGGATCGTCAGCTTGAAATCCCCGTTGTACGGCGTATCAACATCGAGACGATTTCCTCGATACACGTACCTGCCACCGGCGGCCGGGCGCTCGCCGGCGGCGGTCAGGTACGTTGCTGCCCGCCCATCGGGAAGAAGTAGCATATACATATACTCCGAATCCCCGAGATCACAAAGCCAGCCGCCCACGACGCGAGGCTGCGCGCTCACAGGGTGAATCGAGCAGAGCGTAAGAGCGACAGTCGCGAGAAGCATCCGTATCGATCGAGTCATATCAGAGTAGTTGTCCGTGAGTTGCCGATCGCCCCCTCGGCTATGTCCGCATGGACGTGACCATTCCTACTGGCCAGGTGGACGGCTAGGAGATTCAGCGGAAGAAGACGCCCTCGTTAGCACGTCGTCATCTATGGCAAAACTACGTCAGCGAAGCAGGGCGCCGCTTCTTTTCCGCCGCGCGCTCGAGATAGTCGGGATCGTCGCGTCCGAAGATCTTACACTCGGTGTGCGGTTGAGTATCCGTCAATACAAAATCGGGGAGCCGATCTGCTCCGCCGAGCCGCAGTGGCTTGTAGAACCGCCGGCCTTCCGCTACGGCGCGTGCCATGCATGGAAGTTCACGCCTTGCGGCGCGTACTAGAGGATACGGAGGCGGCAATTGCAGGACTGTGCATGATTAGGCGGCGGCATCGCTGTTGCGCGGCCTTGGAGATAATGTATCGAATAGCTCTATTGGCTTTGGGAATCAAACAGTGTCTGGAGATCGCATTCAGCGCCGACGATATCAGATAGCACGGACATCGCTATTGCGATTCCCATCGGCGACACCGTGCATTTCTGGAGCGGGATGACGCCTCGTTTTATGTCGCCGTGTGAGCGCTCGGTTATTTTTTTGATTAGCTTGGTGGTATTGGGGTCTTCCCAAGGACCCGGAAAATCAATGACCGTGCTTGAAAGAACGCGTGGGGTACCGAGGCTCATCATAGTCGCAGTATCGTCGTATTGTATTACTCCCAGGGCACGAAGGTGCTGGAGATCGAAGTCTCCAACGGGCGTTTCAACCAACGGTTCAACATAAACATGGAGCGAGCTCGCAAAAATGGAACGTTCAGTCGCAACGTTATTGTCGTTAATTTCGCGACCAGCCATTAGATTCATATGCAGCAAATGGATCAAGCCAACAAGACGCAATTCATTTACGGTCAGATCCCGAATCGCAGCTATTGCTAAGCGAGTGACCTTCGCCGCGAGGCCTTGCTCATCAGAAGCCAGCCGTTGAGCCACAATTCCGGCCAGGGCGGCTTGTTTGAGAGATTGATCTGTTTCGACTGCACAGTCGAAAGCACTGCCAAGTGCTGCGGTAATACCAGGCTGGCGAAACCTCTTATCAAGATCATTCGCGTCGAGAAACCCCAGCTTCTCAAGTCTTTCGATTCGGCTGTCAAGCAAGTGGGTGAACGAATCGAGCCGTTCTAAAGCGAGAGTTATTTCGTCCTCGGGGGCAAGCAGAAATCGTAGCTTGAAAAACCGAGCGAGCACAACTCCGCCCTTCTTGACTCCCAGATTTACCAGCGCATCCGTTGCAGAGCTGAGGGCGTCGCTGCCAATCTGGTGAACTAGCGGATCATTGAGTATGGGGCCGATTAGATCAGGCATTTGCGGAAGGTTCTCCATCGTGGCTGGTCCGAAAAGCTTCGCAGCGTGCGGTCACGGAGCTTCTTGTATGACAGAACCAGTTCTGGGCAGGGGCGCCTTATGCTCCAGTGGATGACTGGTGGACAAGAAAGGCTAGATTAACTCAGGGTCGAGATTTAGGGGCGCTTGTTCGAATTGAAAGATCCGGCGGGCAGTATTCGCGTAGTTCCACCTTCGGAGGCAGCGCGATCGAAAACGAAGGTCTGTAGAAGCTTCGCGAGATCGCGCGGTGGCCTTTCTTGCGTTCGAGTTTTCGAATCGAACGACCGGCTCCGATTCAAGCTCAGATGTGTTTGCTGCAGCGATGGCGGCGCAAACGCCATAGAAGGCTGCGAAGCCAGTCACCACCAATGTGGGAACGGCACCCTAGATTTGACCCCTTTCCGGCATCGGGCTTTTGACCCCCCAAGCGAAAAAGCGGAGCCTCCTCTCGAATCGGTAGGTTACTACACACCACCGACCGAGAGGGGCCCCAGGGGAGTTGATTCCATTGA
>DATKQG010000012.1 GCA_035532835.1 Candidatus Dormiibacterota bacterium | reverse complement strand
GCCGTTGAACGCCTCGACGTAGACCGTGAGCTGTATGAGCGGCAGATGCGGGATCAAGACGAAGCCCGCCGCGACGATGACGCATGCGAGGTAGAGCGCGGTGAAGCGCTTGGCGCGAAGGCCGTCGTTGAGCGAGCACCGCCAACCGAAGGCTTCGCCGAAGGCCCACGCGGTCGCGAGCGATACCACGAACGCGCCGAGCATCGACGCGCCGATCAACGCGGCCCCAAACGTCACGCCTGCGAACGGCCCGACGAGTGGTTCGAGCGCGAGCGCGGCGTGAGCGGCGTCGGTCACTTTGATATGGTTTACGAAGAGCGTCGCCGCGGTGGTAACGACCACCGCGCACATGATGACCTGCGTGGCGACGGCGCCGATGGCCGTATCGATGCGCGCAAAGATCATGTCGCGCACGCCCAGGCCCTTGTCGACGGTCGCGCTCTGTTGGTAGAAGATCATCCACGGCATGATGACCGCGCCGATGTTCGATGCGATCAACAGCAGGTAGTTATAATCGTGGAGAGGCTGATTGCCGAACAGCCCTTGCATGACGACCGCGCGCGTCGGCGGATGCGCCGCGAAAGCCGCCGGAATGAAGAGTAGCTCCATCAAGCAGAGCGCGAAAGCAAAGAGTTCGGCACGCTTGTACGACGCGGTGAAGATGACCACGCAAAGCAGAATCGCCGCCGCGATCACGAACATCGGCGCGGAGAGGCCGAAGATGTCCGCGGCGCCGGCAATGCCGGCAAATTCCGTTACCAACGCCGCGACGTTCGTGATGAGCATCGTACCCAGCGAAACCCACGTCCAGCCCAAACCGTAATGCTCGCGAATGAGCCGCGCGTGGCCCTTGCCGGTGACGGTCCCCAACCGCACCGTCATCTCTTGCACGACGAAGAGTGGAACGATGAGCATCACTTGCAGAAGGATGAGTTTGTATCCATACTGCGCGCCCGACGTTGCGGCGGTGGTGATGCTGCCCGCTTCGGTATCCGCGAAAGCCACCACGATGCCCGGCCCCAAGACCGCAAAAAAACGGAGGAGCCAGCGTCGCAGGCCTACGCGGCCGGATGCGTCCGGCGGGATGGAATCGATAGCAGCCATCGCTATCGTTAGGTTAGCCTAACTAAGAAGTGAGTTCCTCCGAGCAAAGTCGAATGAAAACCATGTTCGTTTTTCAATGAAGGGGAACGCCCCAAGCGAGGCGCAGCAGGCGAGCAGATGCCAACGGTCACCCTCGTCCTTCGCATCGCCCTGGCTGCGGTTCTCATCGTTGCGGGCGCGCTCAAAATCGGCCACGCGGCCGATCTAGCCTCCGCAATCGCCGGCTTTCGCCTCTTGCCCGGAGCCGTAGTGGCCCCGCTGGCGCTGGCGCTGCCGTACGTCGAGATATTCTTCGGGGGGTATCTGCTTCTCGGGCTCTTCACACGAACGGTCGCTATCGTGATTGCCATACAGTTCGCGCTCTATGCCGGGGCGATCGCTTCCGCGGTATTGCGTCACATTCCGGCCGACTGTGGATGTTTCGGCCCGCACGACGTCGCGACGGCGGATTGGCCGCATGTCGCTTTCGATCTCGCTCTTGCGGCGATTGCCGCGATTATCGCTTACGGCGCGCCCGGCGCGCTCGCTCTCGATCGGAGAATCCATCCATGAACAAGCGCACGCTGGGCGTCGCGTCAATCGTTGTTGTCGCGCTCTTGATCGTGGGTGCGATCGTATGGGTGCGGGTGCATCCATCGCAGCCGTTGCAGAACGCTTCGCAAGCGCCGACGATCGGTAAAGCGGTACTGGGCGCGACGGCGCCGGAATTTCAGGCTGCCACCACCGACGGTCCGTTCGATCTCGCAACCGCGAAAAAGCCGGTCTTTCTCGAAGTCTTCGCGACGTGGTGTCCGCACTGCCAGCGCGAAACGGCGGTCCTTAACAAGCTCTACGCCGCGTACAAGAATCGCGTCGCGTTCGTTGCCGTTTCGGGAAGCGATACGGGGATGGATGGCGCGTCGCCCGCCTCGGAAGTAGACGTCTTGAATTTTCGCACCAGGTTTCAGGTGCAGTATCCGGTGGCGTACGACGGCACGCTCGCCGTCGCAAATCTGTACTTACAGGGCGGCTTTCCGACGATCGTCGTGATCGATAGCCATAAGAAGATCGCGTATCTTACGTCGGGCGAGACGCCGTACGGCGAACTCGCCTCGCAACTCAATAAGGTGCTGCCTTAGCGGCTTAACAGGTTAATCGTTAGGCGGAAAGACGTAGTAGGGCGGCGGTACTGTCGGCGTGCCGATTTCCAGAACGATCTGCTGGTGTGCGAGCAGTGGAATCAAGCGCAGATCGCCATCGTACTTAACGCCGTCGACGTAAGCGACGACGGGCCCCTTGATACCGCCGACATCGCCGCGCGTGAGCGGCAGGCCCCAGATATCGAAGAACATGCCCAGATCGAACGCTCCGCCGTCCGGTGCGCCGATGCGCGGCGCTTCGACGTGAATGATGCCGCTCGCGTCGTGGGTATGGAGCCAATAGAGACAACCGCTGGGGAGCACCGGCGCCAGGCCGACGCCGCGAGGAATTTGGACCTGTTTACCGCGGTCGAAAATGGACAAGTGAGTGTGCACGTGGAGCGTTACGTACTCTTGCGTCGCGCAGGCGATACCGTCGACCGGCTGGCCCAAACCACCCCGCGCCGTCACCGGCAATTGGCTTCGACCGACGAGTTTGAAATACGGCGCGCCGAGGGTCTCTCCATCGGCGAGCTGGATCGGCTTGCCCGCCAGAGCGCTGCTCGGCAGCGGCGAGGGCGTGGCGTAGGCTTGCGCGATCTCGCGCGTCTGTTGCCAGCGCAATAGGGCAAACCCGGCGACCACCAGCACCATCACGACGCCGAAGGCGATGTAGACGATGCGCATCGGGTCGCGATGCGGCGGAGGGGCGGACGAACTGCCACGGCCGTGGCGACGGCTGGCACGCGAAGACTGTGGCATCGAACCTCTTTATATAGAAGCGGAAAGCAGAGATGTTGGAGCGTCGGCCGGGTCGAGCTGCCGGCCGGGGAGTAAATAGTTGCGCACGTATTCATCGACGGCGCGGTCGAGCGGGGTCTGCTCCCCATTGTATCCGGCCGCGCGCAGGCGGTCGATGGTGGCGCAGGTCGAGTACTGATACTTGCCGCGAAGGTGCTCCGGCATCTCCACGAACTCGATGCGTTCCGGCACGCCTAGCGCGCCGAAGATCGGGCGAACGAGCTCGAGCCACGTTCGCGCTTGGCCGGAGCCGACGTTCACGAGCCCGGTCAGCGAGGATTCCGCGACGAAGAGCGTCATGTCGACCGCGTCTTTAACGTAGATGAAATCGCGTTCTTGCGCGCCGTCGCCGAATTCGGGGCGATAGCTCTTGAAGAGCTTGACGGTGCCGCTCACGGTAATCTGCTCGTACGCCTTGTGCACGATGCTGCGCATCTCGCCCTTGTGGTCTTCGTTCGGGCCGAACACGTTGAAAAATTTCAGGCCGACGATGCTCTGCGCGAGCCCGGTGCGCTCGGCGTAGAGATCGAACAGATGCTTCGAATATGCATACATGTTGAGCGGACGCAGCGTTCGCAGGCCGGCTTCGTCGGAGAGCCCGCGCTCGAGGCCGCCATAGGTGGCGGCGGACGATGCGTAGACGAAGCGCGCGTCGATATCGACGGCCCAGTGCGCGAGTAGCTTGGTGTACTCGTAGTTGTTGCGCATCAGGTAGTCGGCGTCGGTCTCGGTAGTCGCCGAGCAGGCTCCCAAATGGAACACGCTCCCAACCGGGCCGATCGCCTCGGGACGGTTGGAGACCAGCTCGGCGAAATCGCCGGCGTCCAGGTAGTCGCGAAAGCGAAGCGGCACCAGGTGGCGCCACTTTTCGGACCGGTCCAGCCGGTCGACCACGAGAATGTCGTCGATCCCGCGGCGGTTGAGCAGCCAGATGAGGGCAGAGCCGATAAGACCGGCGCCGCCGGTGACCACGATGGGCCCCTTTGAGAGATCGTGCATAAGAGCGAACCCTCTATTCCCGCAGGTAAAACCTGGAGTCCTTCGGACCCGGCCTTTCGGCAACCGTCCCGGGGCCCGGGGGGTTACTTTTTACACCGGGGGGAGGGGTGGCCCCAGGGACGGCGTCGTAAAGACGTGGCCCCTCCCCCTAGATGCCCCCTCTTCCCGTGGGAATGTCCCCGGAAAGTACTGCGATAGCCGAAGATTATGCACACGCGAATGCCCGTAGAGAACGCCGATACCGTAAGCCTGGTCTGTGCACTGCTCGTGCGCTTTCCGGAGCTTGCTTCGATTCGTTCGTTGCCGGCCGAGCGGACCGTGCGCCTCACCTTCGCCTTACGCCAGCGCACCGACAAGGCAGCGCAGCGGGCGATCGCAGAGTCGATCGAGGACCATATTTCCGGGCTGCTGCTGCTGGGAAAAGACGAGCCGGCGATGCTGCGGGTGGAGTCGGAGAGCGACCGGAGCACGACGTTCGTTCACGTCACGCGGGATTCCGAGAGCTTCAGCAAAGACGAGTTGGAGATGCTCGTCGCGCTGCTGCGAGACCGCTTCGGCGAGGCGCTCGTGCGCAATCCGCTTCCCGACGATCACTTCGACGCCGATCCGGCGGCGCAGGACGAAGCGGCCCTCTACGCGATCGAGGCGCTGCGCGATCCCACGCAATCTAAAAGCCTCGTCGGCTTCCACGAAGAAAAGCACGTGCTCGTGTATTTCTTGAAGACCTCCAAAAAGAGCAAGGCCCCGGCTCGCCGCTAGCACGACAAGGATGTTCTGACCCATGGCACTCGGTAGTCTCAACCTGCTGCTGATCGGCGATGTCGTCGGCTCTCCCGGGCGGGATACGCTCAAACGGTGCGTGCCGATTCTACGCGAGCAGCATCACATCCACGCCTGTATCGCCAACGGCGAGAACGCCGCGGGCGGCTTCGGGCTCACGGCGCAGACCGCCGACGAGATGTTCGAGACCGGGGTCGATTTCATCACCAGCGGCAATCACATTTGGGATAAGCGCGATTTCAAGAGCTACTTGGAGTCCACCGATCGCGTCGTTCGCCCGGCCAACTATCCGCCCACGGCTCCCGGCCGCGGATACGGCACCTTTACGGTTGAAGGCGTGACGGTCGGCGTGCTCAACGTGATGGGCCGTACGTTCATGCCCCCGGTTGACGACCCGTTTCGTTGCGCCGATGCGGCGGTTGAGGATCTCCGCTATCTGGCCTCGGTGATCGTGGTTGACATCCACGCCGAAGCGACGTCCGAGAAGGTCGCGATGGCGCGCTTTCTGGATGGCCGCGTCGGAGCGATCTACGGAACGCACACCCACGTCCAGACGGCGGACGAACAGATTCTGCCCGGAGGCACCGCCTACATCACCGATGTCGGCATGACCGGGCCGACCGACGGCGTGATCGGGATGGAAGCCGAGGCGGTACTCGACCGTTTCATCACCGGGATGTCGGAGCGCTTCAACGTTCAAAAGACCGGGCCGAAGCAATTCTGCGCCGCCGTCGTCAGTTTGGATCCGAGTACCGGAAAGGCAACCGAAATCAAGCGCATTTTCTTGCGAGGAATCGCGTGAAGGTCGATTTTCATTCGCACACCTGCCGCAGCGACGGAACGCTGACGCCGCAAGAGCTGGCGACGTTCATGGGCGAACGCGGGGTTGAATTCTTCTCGATTTCCGATCACGATACGCTGGCTGCTTACGGGGAGTTCGAGCCGCCGCCCGGGACGCGCGTGGTGACCGGCATAGAGATCAATACGACCTATCGTAATAACGAGGTCCACGTTCTCGGCTACGCGTTGCCGTTGGACGGCGCCCCGCAATTGGAGGCGATGATCGAGCATAATCGCAGCGAACGCCTGCGCAGGGTCGATCGCATGGTCGAGCAATTGCGCCGCGCCGGGTATGGCATTACGAGTGCCGACGTGCTGCGGGCGGCCGGGGATGCCAACGCGGTCGGGCGTCCTCACGTCGCGCGTGCGCTGGTAGAATCGCAATCCGCACCCGACATCGAATGGGTCTTCCGCCATTTGCTGCGGGCGGGAAAACCGGGCTACGTGCCCTCGCTGCACGTGACGCCGAAGGAGGCCATCGAAGCGATTCACTCCAGCGGCGGCATCGCGGTCCTGGCGCATCCCGGCCGATTGAAAGACCGCGTGCTGATCGACGAGCTGGCGAGCTATGGACTCGACGGCCTCGAGGTCTTTTACCCGCTCCACGATGTCGATGAGATAGAGATCTTTCGGCGCAAGGCCGCCGAGTACGGGCTGCTGATGAGCGCGGGCGCCGATTTTCACGATATCCGTTACCACACGGGCGGCGTCGGCATGGAAGTGGAGCGCGCGGATATCGCTCCGTTCCTCGATCGGGTCTTGCGCTAGTCCCATCGCTCAAGGAACGGCGGCATGCGGTACCGCATAAGCGCGCGATGAACCGATTGCTAGCGATCGTGTTGGTTGGGTGTCTGCTCGTTCCCGCGGAAGCTTCGGCTCAACCGGCCCCTACGCCGCCTCCTGTCGTACAGTCAACGCTGCCTAACGGATTGCGCGTCGTGATCGTGCCGAACCGGCTCGCGCCGGTGGTCACCACGTCGCTGACGTACGGCGTCGGCTCCGACGACGATACGATCCCGGGCATCGCCCATGCGACCGAACATATGATGTTTCGCGGCACCGGCGATATTTCGTCGGACCAGTTCGCCGGCATTGCAACGCGAATCGGCGCGCAGTATAACGCCGAGACGACCAATCTTTTCACGCGCTATCACTTTACGGTGCCCGCGGCCTACCTCGGCGTGGTGTTACGCTTGGATGCCGATCGGATGACGGGCGCATCGATGCTGCCCGCGAGCTGGGCCGGCGAACGCGGCGCGATCGAACAGGAGGTCAAAGCGCACGAGAGCAGCCCGCTCTATCGCGTGGGCCTCAAGATGAATCAAGTCTTCTACGGCAAGACGCCGTACGCGCGCGAAACGGTGGGGACGATCGCCGGATTCGATCGCATGACGGCGGCCGATATCGCCGCGTTCTATCACACCTGGTATCACCCGAACAACGCAACCTTGGTGATTGCGGGCGACGTCGATCCCGCAGCGGCTCTCGCGCTGGTGAGTGCCGCGTTCGGTTCGATCCCCGGCGCGCCGTTGCCGGTGCGCGCTCCGGTCGTCATGCAAGCCCTGCCCACATCGACGATCGAACGCTCGATCGATTTTCCGGTGCCGTTTGTGGCGCTGGCATTCCGATTCCCAGGTTTGCGTGCCTCCGACTACGCGGCCTCGCAGGTGCTGATGGCGGCGCTCGATAGCCCGCGCGGCGCGTTGACGGATCTTGCCTTGAAAGGCAAAGTCCTCGGTGCGCTCGGCTTGGCGAGCGCCTACCCCGAAGTCGGCGACGGGATGTTTTTCGCGATCGCGCGTCCGGGCAGCGACCCGAAGCTTGCGCTGGCCGACGTGCGTGGCGTGCTGGCCGGATATGCGGCCACCGGCGTGCCCGCGAGCCTCGTCGAGGCAGCCAAAACGCGCATGCTGGCAGCCAAGGCGTATTCTGCAGCCTCGATCCCCGGGCAGGCGTTCGCATGGTCGGTAGCGCTTGCGCAGGGCGAAAGGACGCCGTTTGCGATCTACGATTCGATTTCGAAGGTGACGCCGAGCGACGTCGATCGCGTGCTGCGCGCGTACGTGGCGCCCGCCCATGAGGTCGCGCTGATCCTCCACGCTACCGCAGGCGCGTCGGTACCGAAGGTCGATACCGCGGGGCTAGCGGAGAACGTCGCGATCGCGCAGACGCATGCGGTGGCGCTGCCCGCGTGGACCGAACCCTATTTTGCGGCGCCGCTGCGCGCTCCGCGGGCAGACGATTCGGCGCAGAGCTATCATCTTGCGAACGGACTCACCCTGGCGGTCCGTCCGGAGTCGTTCTCGCCGACGGTGGTGCTGCAAGGCCACATTCGCACCGCTCCGGATTTATACGAACCGCACGGCAAGAGCGGCGTAGCGACGCTCACGCAAACGCTGCTCGCGTTTGGAAGTGCCGGTTACGATTTCAAAGCCTATCAGGCGCAGCTCGATGCGATCGCCGCGAACGTCGGGCTCGGCACGTCGTTTTCGTTGACGGTGCGCGCGCAGGACTTCGATCGCGCCGTAGCGCTGCTCGCCGACGGAGAATTGCAGCCTGCGTTTCCCGCAAGCGATTTTGCGTTGATGCAGCGGAATTACGCGCAATCGCTGCTCGCGATGCAGAACCGTCCGGAGACGCAAGCGCAACTCGCGCGCATCGACGCGCTCTACCCCAAGGGCGACCCGCGCCGCCGCCACGCAACGGGCGCGAGCGTTGGCGCACTCACGCTGGCCGACGTGCGCAAGTGGTACGCATTCGCTTATCGGCCCGACCTCACGACGATTGCGATCGTCGGCGACGTCTCGCCCGCGCATGCTAAAGCGGCGATCGAGCGCTCGTTCGGCGCGTGGCGGGCTAAAGGCCCGAAGCCGGCGTTCGTCTATCCGGTGCTGCACGCCGGAAAGAAGGCGACGTCCGTTACCGTCGCATCGCCGACGAACAAGCAGTCCGACGTGACGTTGAGCCAGGTGATCGGCCTGCACCGCGGAGACCGCGACGCCATCGCGATCCAACTCGCGAATACGTTGCTTTCGGGCGAAGGCACGGGATCGCTGCTGTTTCGCGACGTTCGCACGCGCGCCGGTTTGGTCTATTCTATCGATTCGGATGCGCAGATCGGACGGACGGGATCGACGTTCTCGGTGAGCTTTGCTTCGGATGCCAAGAACGTCGCGCGCGCTCAGGCCGCAGCGGATGCCGCCATCGAAGGGCTGCGCACCGATCTCCTTCCGGTCCAGGACGTGCAACGCGCGAAGGCCTTGCTGCTCGCGCAAGGCATCCTGCAACTGGATACCTACAACGGCGTCGCCGATGAGTTGTTGCAGACGAGTATCGACGGGATCAGCGCCAACGATATGTATCGGTACTACACGCGGCTGCTCGCGATCACTCCCGAGCAGATCCGTTCGGCCATGCGCAAATGGGTCGATCCCAAACGCTTCTCGCGGGTGGTGGTCGAGCCGCAGGGCTCGCCGTAGCGCTACGCGGCCAGGAGTTTGGCAACCGCCGTGCGCACGGCTTGCACGAGCGCGGCGGAGCGCCGCTCGTAACGCGCGAGTTCGTTCGCCTGCGATGCGATCGTCGCAGCATCGCGCATGAAGCGGTGGTTGACGCGCACGTTGTAGGCGCACGCCGCCAGCGCAGCGGCCGCGAATTCAGCGGCGCAGCCGAGATCGCTTGCCAGGTTGCGGTTCGGGATATCCAGCGAACGGTGGGCGAGGGCCAGCACATCAAGGGCTAGCCTGGCCGCATGCAAGGGCTCCGCGGCCGCATGGGTGAGCGCGCGTTCCAAGGCCGATTGCCTGGTCGCCGCCTCGGCTTCGCTCCCCTTGGGAAGCGCCTGGGCGGCCACCACGGCGCCGAAGGCTGCCTCGTCCTTGACGCGTGCCGCCTCGAGCTGCGCGCGCAGGGCATCGGCCTTCGCGGCCAGCTCGCGTGCAAGAGGATGCTGGGCGGCCCGTTTTGGGTTTTCGAGGTTGACGCGGGCCACCATCGCCACCAGGGCGGCGCCGCTGGCTCCGACGATGGTCGCAGCACTTCCGCCTCCGGGGGTCGGCGTTTTGGACGCGAGGCGTGTTAAGTAGTCTGTAAGGCTATCCACGCCGGGGCAATTCGGCGGGGCTGGCGATACTTCTGCAGAAGCAACGATAGTTTGTAATCCCCCCAATCCTTTAGGAGTCACGTCGTGCCTGTCACGGAAAAGCTTGCTGGTGATGTTAAAGACCGCAGCCTGGCAGAAGCCGGTCGCGCGCGTATCGCGTGGGCCGGAGCCTATATGCCGGTGCTTGCGCAAATTCGCGATCGGTTCGAGATCGAGAAGCCGCTCAAGGGCGTGCGCATCGGCGCCTGCCTGCATGTAACCACGGAGACCGCGAACCTCATGCTCGCGCTCCAGGCCGGTGGTGCGGAGATCGCGCTGTGCGCGAGCAATCCGCTCTCGACGCAGGACGACGTTGCCGCTGCGCTCTGCGAATACGGCATCCCGACGTACGCGATCAAGGGTGAAGATAACGCCACGTACTACGCGCACATCGAAGCCGTGGTCGCATCCAAGCCGCAGATGTCGATGGATGACGGCTGCGATTTGGTGACGACGATTTACACCAAGCACAACCATCTGCTCAAACATATGATCGGCGGCTGCGAGGAGACCACGACCGGCGTCATTCGCCTCAAAGCGATGGAGAAGGACGGCGTGCTGCCCTACCCGGTTATCGCCGTGAATAACGCGCTGACCAAGCATATGTTCGATAACCGCTACGGCACCGGGCAATCGACGCTCGACGGCATCATTCGCGCAACCAACGTGTTGCTCGCGGGACGCACCGTCGTGGTCGTCGGCTACGGCTGGTGCGGGCGCGGCGTGGCCTCGCGTGCCTCCGGCATGGGCGCACACGTCGTCGTTACCGAGATCGATCCGCGCAAGGCGATCGAAGCGGTGATGGACGGCTACCGCGTGATGCCGATGAGCGATGCGGCCAAGATCGGCGACGTGTTCGTCACCGTGACCGGCAACTATCACGTGATCCGCGAAGAGCATTTCAAGGTGATGAAGGACGGCGCGATCGTCTGCAACTCCGGGCACTTCAACGACGAGCTCGACCTCGAAGGCATCGAGCGCATCAGCAAGGGCAAATTCGAGCCGCGCGCGTTCGTCGAGCAGTTCGAAATGCACGATGGCCGCAAGGTCTGCATTCTCGCCAACGGTCGTCTGGTCAACCTGGCCGCCGGTGAAGGACACCCCGCATCCGTGATGGACATGTCGTTCGCAAATCAGGGTATGGCGGCGGCGTATCTTGCGAAGAACCATTCGACGCTCGAGAAGAAGGTCTACGACGTACCGCTCGAGATCGACGAAGAAGTCGCAACGCTGAAGCTCTCGTCGATGGGCATTGAAATCGACACGCTAACCCCGGCGCAGGTGAAGTACATGGCGTCGTGGTCGGAGGGAACATAACGTGGGCGATTACCGCCGGCTCTTTACATCCGAATCGGTAACCGAAGGGCACCCGGACAAAGTCGCGGATGCCATTTCGGATGCCGTGCTCGACGCATTACTGCGCGAAGACCCGATGTCGCGCGTGGCGGTCGAGACGTTCGCGATCACCGGCCAGATTCACATCGCCGGTGAAGTGACGACCAAGACGTACATCGACATCCCGCGCATCGTGCGCGATACCATTCGCGAGATCGGCTACACGAAGTCCGCCGTCGGCTTCGACGCGGAAACGTGCGGCGTGAGCGTTTCGATCGACGAACAGTCGCCCGACATCGCAATGGGCGTCGATAAATCGATGGAGGCCAAGGGCGGCAAGGACGACGAGTTCGAGCAGACCGGCGCGGGCGACCAGGGTATGATGTTCGGCTACGCGTGTCGCGAGACGCCCGAACTGATGCCGCTCCCGATCGTGCTGGCGCACAATCTCACCCGCCATCTCACCGCGATGCGCAAGAACGGCGACATTCCGTACTTGCGTCCCGACGGAAAATCGCAAGTAACCGTGGAGTACGACGGCGATACGCCGGTGCGTGTCGACGCGGTCGTCATCTCGACCCAGCACGACCCGGATATTCCGCTCGATGTGATTCGCAACGAAGTCACCGAGAAGATCATCAAGCACGTGATTCCGGCCGCGCTGCTGGATAAGAACACGCGCATCTTCGTGAATCCGACCGGACGCTTCGTCATCGGCGGGCCCAAGGGCGACGCCGGTTTGACCGGGCGCAAGATCATCGCCGATACGTACGGCGGGATGGCGCGCCACGGCGGCGGCGCGTTCTCGGGCAAGGATCCGACCAAGGTGGATCGTTCGGCTGCGTATGCGGCACGCTGGGTCGCAAAGAACGTGGTCGCGTCCGGCCTTGCCGACCGGTGCGAAGTGCAGGTGGCGTATGCCATCGGCGTCGCGGAACCGGTAAGCGTATTGGTCGAGACCTTTGGAACCTCGAAGATTCCCGAAGAACAGATTGCGGCGGCGGTAAAGAGCGTATTCGATCTGCGTCCCGCGGCGATCATTCACTACCTCAACCTGCGTCGCCCGATTTATAAGCAAGTCTCGGCGTACGGACACTTCGGCCGTTCGGACCTGGATCTGCCGTGGGAGCGCTTGGACAAAGTCGACGCGCTTCGCAAGGCTACCGGTTTCACCGGCGAGGCGCTGCGCGTCCCGAACTTCGCCAACTAGCGAGTCGCACAATAGCACCAGCAAAGGCACTTCGGAACCTTCCGGGGTGCCTTCGCGTTTAACCGGCATGGAGAACTTCGCAATGAATTTTCGTCGCAGCATGACGGCCCTCGTGGCGGTCGCCGCCCTCGCGGGCTCGGCGCTAACGGCATCGGCGCAAAGCACCACGTTGACGCTCTACCAGGGCACGCAGTTGAACGGTCGCTTGCAGCAAGCGATCGATACCGGCAGCGCCCACGTCGGTGACCGGTTCGCGATGGACGTGGTGCCCCCGTATCCCAGCGGCAACCCGGCCTTCCAGGGCGCGATCATCGCCGGTGAAGTGACCAGTGTCACGCCGGCCGCGCAGGGACGCAAGGCCTCGCTCGGGCTGCAGTTCGATTATCTGCGCTTGGCCGACGGCAGCACGGTCGACATCTCCGCGAGCATGACGTCCGACCAGAAGAACCAACAGCAGAAGAATGGCGGCCACGTCGCCCTGACGACGCTCGGTGGCATGCTGCTCGGCAACGTCCTCGGTAAGACGATCTTCCACACCGGCGGCGGCGGCATCGTCGGCGCGGCCGGCGGCTTACTCTACGGTATCAACAAACAATCCAATTTCAGCCTGCCGACCGGATCGAACGTGCAGATCACGCTCAACCAGACGGTAACGATTCGCAGACAGTCCGGACCCTAACGCGAGTAGGGGAAGGCGGAATGAGGCTCGTCCCGTAAGGGACGGGCCTCATCTATTTTCTACCGATGTATCGCGCGAGGTGAAGCTGCATGCCGACGCCGTTGGGAGTCTTCCGGCTCGAGGAGTACCTCGGGCATTGGGAGTTTCGCGCGCGCTATCACCTGACCGCGTCGGACGCGCAGAGTAGCACGGTAAGCGAACTGCTCGCATGCGCAGACGATGGGGACCGCGACGCTTGGGAGCGGCTCTCGTTGCAGTACGTGGAGGTTGAAGGCGGCCGGGCCCTGCGCGAGACCATCGCTTCGACATACGAAAGCATCGAGCCGGACGACGTGCTGTGCTTCGCGGGCGCGCAGGAGGGCCTGTGGTGCCTGATGCACGCGCTGCTAGGCACGGGCGACCACGCGATCGTTACGGTGCCGAACTACCAGTCGATGGAATCGATCCCGCTCTCGCTCTGCGATGTCTCCGGGATCGCGTTGCGTGAGGACGTGCGATGGACGCTCGACTTGGACGAACTCCGCACGCGCATCCGCCCGAATACGAAGCTGGTCGCGACAAACTTTCCGAACAATCCGACCGGTGCCATCCCGACGCGGGCGGATTTTCGGGAGATGGTTGAAATGGCCGCGGAGCGCGGCATCCATTTCTTGAGCGATGAGGTGTATCGCGGCCTTGAGCCGGACGATGCCCGGCGCTTGCCGCAGGCGGCGGATGTGTACGAGCGCGCGATTTCGCTGGGCGTGATGTCGAAAGCGTACGGGCTGCCGGGCCTTCGCGTGGGATGGATTGCCTGCCGCGATCGCGAGCTGCTCGCGCGCATGGCGCGGCTCAAGCACTACCTTTCGATCTGCAATGCGGCGCCGAGCGAACTGCTCGCGCGCATCGCGCTCAAGGCACGCGAACGCTTGCTCGCGCGCAATCGCCGGATTGTGGCGGAGAATCTCTTGCTGCTCGACGCATTCTTTGCCCGGCACGGCGATCTGTTTGAGTGGCGCGCTCCCGATGGGGGCTGCGTCGCATTTCCCCGCTACCTCGGCGCCGACGGCGTCGACGCGTTCTGTACGCGACTGGTGGAGGAGCATGGCATTTTGCTGTTGCCGGCGAGCATCTATCGCTCGGAATTGGCGCCGGTTCCCAGCGATCGCTTTCGCATCGGGATCGGCCGTTACGGCATGGCCGAGGCGCTCGATGCCTTCGACCGCGCACTCGAAACGGCGTAGATGCAGCCTTAACGAGACTCGCGGCGGATCGTCGGTGACGCGAGCGCGACGAACGCGATCGCGACGTACCCGACCGCGCTGATCGACATCGCCAGATGCGCGCCATACCGGTCGGCGACCCAGCCTGAAAACAGCACGCCGGGCGCCATGCCGATGAGCACGACCAACCGAATCGCGCCGAAGACGCGGCCTACCAATTCGCCGGGCAGAATGCGCAAACGCCACCCGATAATCTGCCCGACCTCGAATTGCGCGAGAGCGTTGGAGGCCGCCCAACAGAGCCCGGCCAGCCACATCGAGCGCGCGAAGATGATCGGCAAAAACAGCAACGCATCGATGACGTATGCGATAGTGATCGCGCGGCCGAACGGCCAGCGCCGATCGAAGTGTCCCGCGGCGAGCGAGCCGATCAATGCGCCGAGCGCGTTCATGCCGAAGATGATGCCGATGTCGCGATCGCTCGCACCGAAATCGCGCTTGAAGAACGGGATCAAGATCGCATACCCGGCATAACCGAGCGTATTGAGCGCAAAGCCGATCACCGTCAGCGCGCGCATCGCGCGATCGTTGAAGAGATGCAGCATGCCGATCTTCAAATCGCCGCGCAACTCGCTCCAGGTCGGCACGCCCTTCGGCTGGTCCGGACCGAGCGAGGGAACGAACGCGAGCGAGACCTGGCTGCCCAGATAGGTCATCGCATTGATGGCGAGCGCCGGCAGCGGACCGAAGAAGCTGAAGAGCGCGCCCCCGATGACTGGGGTGACTAGGTTGGTGGTGTTCTCGGCCGCAAGGAGCGCCGATGTTGCGCGCGTCGCGCCTTCCTTGCCGACCAGGTACGGGATCGACGCGGATTGGCCGCCCATGAAGAAGGCCGCGCTGATGGAGATGATCGCAAGGCCGCAGTAGATCATCGGGACGGTGAGCACGTGGAGGGCGTAGGTAACCGTGAACGCCGCCATCACGGCAAAGCGCACCATATCGCACAGGATCATCAGCCGCCGCCGATCGACCCGGTCGGCGAGCGAGCCGCCCACCATGGCGAAGATGGCAAACGGCACGACCTCGGCCACCAGCGAGCCGCCCGTCGAAAGGGCCGACTTCGTCAGATGGAACACCAGCAGCGGGACGGCAAGCAGCCGCAGCCCATCCCCTACGTACGAGAGGGCCTGGCCCAGGAAATACCGTGCGAAAGCGGGCGAGCTAAAGACGCCGCGCCGCGGACCACCCGAAAGCATAGTCTGTGATGTATATCGCACCTTGACAGACCCGGTCAAGCTCGGTAAAAGGATGAGAGCCGCCAAGAGCCAATATCGCTCGGCCCGCGTTCGTCCCGCGGATGTAATCCCGGTTAGCTCAGTTGGTAGAGCAATTGACTGTTAATCAATGGGTCGCTGGTTCGAGTCCAGCACCGGGAGCCAATTCAAAAAAGGCCCGTCTTAAGTACGGGCCTTTTTTTGCGCATACAGTTTCGACCTATAGATTTGGTGCAGAGAGAAGGCGGCCGCGAAGACAATCACTGAGCCGCGACGATGATTGCACCGCCATAACGAGCCCGTCCGGGAAACAATCGCGGCAGGTTCGTTTGCGCGGGTCTCGTGGCCGACTCCGCAGCTATTACGTCGGCATCTCAGCAGCGCACGTCGCACAACACGCGCTCAGGGCCACGCCGACGAAGGAAGAACGCGCTTTTGCCGGCGCGAAGTCGAGAGCGTGACCCCATTTGAAATATTCCCTTGGGACTCCCATCGTCACTCGCTTGAAGAAATCACCGAGCTCTTACATCGCGCCTACGCCCCACTCGCCGCCGAGGGGTTGAACTATGTTGCGGCTACTCAAAATGTGGGCACAACGGGGCGCCGTCTAAGCAGCGCGACGATGGCCTGGACTGCTAAATGTAGCGATGCGATAGTGGGAACCATCGCTTACTATGCAGAGCGGCGATTTGCTTCAGAACCGGAATACTACGGGCGCTCCGACGTTGGGCATTTCGGGCAGTTTGCGGTCGAACCAAGACTCCATGGGGAAGGGGTAGGGCGCGCTCTTCTGCGAGCGGTTGAAGAGTATGCACGGAGTCATGGAAAGATGTACCTGTCGTGCGACACTGCGCGGGACGCCACGACCTTAATAGACTATTACAAGCGCAAGGGGTTCCTAGAAGTCGCTCGGCAGCAGTGGTCGCACGCCATGTACGAAAGCGTAGTCCTAAGTAAACACCTTGGCTGATGTCCAAGTTACGACGCGGTGAGATATTCTGTGAGAGTTTGGAGCGTTCGAACGCGGCCGTAGTCGGATTCGGGGATGTCCACTCCAAGGCGATCGTGGAGCGCGTTTAGCAGGTTGAGGAAATCGAACGAGTCGATGTCCAGCGCTTCGCGTAGATCGGCGGTCGGGGCGAGGGCGTCAAGGTCGGCTTCGGGGGCGAAGCGGTGCAGAATGTCACGCACGGCTTCGCGGATCTCGGTCGCGTTCATCCCGGCTGCACCTGTAGTATGTAGCGTTCGAGGGCGGAGAGAAAGCGCGCGCCGCGGTGCCCATCGGTCGCGCGATGGTCCGCAGCGAGCGTCGCGCTGAGGATCGGGCGAATACCGATCATGCCGTTCTCGGCCCACGGGCGTTCGACGATCTTGCCGAATCCCACGAGCGCGAGCTGCGGCGGATAGATGATTCCGTAAACGCTCTCGACGCCGAGATCGCCGAGGTTGGTCACGGTGATCGTCGAGTCAACGAGATCGGAGCTTCGCATGGAGCCGCTACGAGCGCGCGTGATGAGATCGCGCATCGCTTCCATGATCTCATCGAGCGATTTTGCGTCGGCATCGTGGATGGCCGGGATCACGAGCCCGCCCTGACGTAGTGCGATCGCCATGCCGACGTTGATGCGCTCGCTCTGGTGCGGCTCGTCGTCGATCCAATACCCGTTGAGTTCCGGGACCTCGGCGAGCGCGGTTGCCACGGCCTTGAACAACAGCGCGGCAGGCAGCAACCGCTCTTTGACCGAGCGGCGCAGGTTTATCGTTTCGAGCGCACGCTGGGCGTTCGAGAAGTCGATGTGCGTCTCGAGGTAGTAATGCGGAATCTCGCGATTCGACCGCGTCATCGCCGCTGCAATCGCACGCCGCATGCCGGCGCCTTCCGATGGTTGCGGCGCAGGCGGTTGTGGCGCGGGCGCTGCGGGTGGCACGGGGGCCGCGGGCCCCGGACGTACCTCAGCTTGTTTCGCGACGCGCTCGACGTCGGCGCGCTCGACGACGCCGTGCGGGCCGCTGCCGGCGATCGTCGCTAGATCGAGCCGGTACTCGCGCGCAAGACGCCGCGCCATCGGTGACGCGCGAACGAGAGCGGGAGCTTTGGCCGGCGCTTCGGCTTCGCCGCGAATGAGGGCCAGCGGCGTACCGACCGGTACTTTCGCTCCGGGCTGCACGATCAACCGGTCGACGATGCCGCTTTCAAATACTTCGATTTCGACGTTAGCTTTGTCGGTTTCCACGACGCCGATCGTATCGCCGCTGTTCACATGGTCGCCGGGTTTTACGTCCCAGCGTGTAAGCGTTCCGGCAGCCATATCGGCGCCCAGGCTCGGCATGCGGAACTCACCCACCGGCGTGACTCACGAGCGACCTGACGGTAGCGACGATCGTTTCGGCCTGCGGAAGCGCGGCATCTTCGAGTTGTTTCGCGTAGGGCATCGGCACCTCGGCGCTGCAGACGCGCGCGATCGGCGCGTCGAGATCGTAGAACGCCGCTTCAACGATCCGGGCGCAGATCTCGGCGGAGATGCTGCCGCTCTTCCATCCTTCGTCGACGATCGCGGCGCGGTGCGTTCGCTTTACGGACTCCACGATCGTGCGTTCGTCGAGGGGTCGAAGGCTCCGCAGGTCGATCACCTCCGCCTCGATCCCATCTTGCGCGAGCGTTTCGGCTGCGGCGAGCGCCTTCCATAGCGTCGCTCCGTAGGTGATGATGCTGACGTCTCGGCCGGCGCGCCGAATGCTCGCGCTCGAGATATCCACCGCCCCCGCATCGGGGGCAAGTTCGCCCTCCATGTTGTAGAGCGTCCCATGTTCGAAGATCAGCACCGGGTCGGGATCGGCGAGGGCGGTTGCCAGCATACCGCGCGCATCTGCGAGCGTTGCCGGCGTGAGAATCTTGAGCCCCGGAATGTGCGCGTACCAGCCTTCGAGGCTGTGCGAGTGCTGCGCACCCATTTGGCGCGCCCCGCCGGTGCCCATGCGAATCACGAGCGGAACGTTGAATTGCCCGCCGGACATGTAGAGGTAACTCGCGGCGTTGTCGACGATCTGATCGAGCGCGAGCAGGCTGAAGTTCGCCGTGGTGATTTCCACGATCGGTCGCATGCCTGCGAGCGCCGCACCGATGCCCGCGCCGACGTAGGCCGATTCCGAGAGCGGCGTGTCGCGGATGCGCTCCGGGCCGAACTCGTCGATAAAGCCTTTGCTGACTGCGAAGTATCCGCCGTAGCGTCCGACGTCTTCGCCCATCAGAAATACGCGTTCGTCGCTTTGCATCGCCTCATGGATAGCCGCGCGAACGGCCTCGCGATAAGTGCTCACGCCGGTTGCTCCGAGTACACAAAACGCGTGAGCGTTTCCGGGGGCTCCAGCGTTCCGGCATCCGCGTAGGCGACGGCGTCGCGGACGATGCCGGCGATCTCGCTCTCGAGGCGAGCGATATCGTCGTCGTTGCATTCGCCGCGGCTTTTGAGGCGCGCGATCAGCATTGGGATCGGGTCGCGTTTTTTCCACTCTTCGACCTCGGCCTTGGAGCGATAGAGTTGCGGATCGGCGGTGGAATGGCCGTGAAATCGGTAGGTACGGCACTCGAGAAAGTACGGGCCATGGTGTTCGCGCACCGATGCTGCGGCGGTTTGCGCCGCCGCTTCAACCGCTTCGACGTCCATACCGTCGACGAACGCGGAAGCGATGCCGTACGACGCGGCCTTCTGGTGAATGTCGGTCACCGATTCGGAGAGATCGAGGCGCGTACCCATCGCGTAATAGTTGTTCTCGCAGACGAACAGTACGGGGAGCTTCCAGAGCGCCGCAAGATTCATCGACTCGTGAAACTCGCCCTCTGCGACCGCACCTTCGCCGAAGAAGCAGCAGCAGATCGCCGGTCGGTTGCGCAGCTGGGCCGCGAGTGCGAACCCGAGTGCGAGCGGAATGCCTCCGCCGACGATCGCGTTGCCGCCGTAGAAGTTCGTCGCACGGTCGAAAATGTGCATCGATCCGCCGCGGCCGTGGCTGCAGCCCTCCTGTTTGCCGTACATCTCGGCCATGATCGGGCCCGGAGCGATTCCTCGCGCGAGGGCATGGCCGTGTTCGCGATACGTCGAGATCACGACGTCTTCGGCGACGAGCGTCTGCATAACGCCGACGCCAACCGCTTCCTCCCCGACGTACAGATGAAGGAACCCGCGGATTTTTTGCTCCGCATACGATTGCGCGCATCGTTCTTCGAAACGCCGGATGAGCAGCATTTCGCGAAGGAGCGCGAGGCCGTGTTTGACCGCCGGCGTTTCGAGCATTTTACGTGCCTTCCAAGGTGGAGACGTCGCCGGTGGGAAGCCCCAGCTCGCGCGCTTTGAGCAGCCGCCGCATCAGCTTGCCGCTGCGCGTGCGCGGGATCTGCGCGATGAATTCGAGCTCTTTGGGCGCCACGACCGATCCCAGGCGCGTTCGTGCGAAACCCAAGATATCGAGCGATAATTGCTCGTTTCCAACATGCTCGGGTTTGAGCACGACAAAGGCTTTGACCAGTTCGCCGATCGTCGCTTCGGGTTTGCCGATCACCGCCGCCTCGGCGACCGCGGGGTGCTCCATCAATACGCTCTCGACTTCGAACGGGCCGACCATATGCCCGGCGGTTTTGATGATGTCGTCGGCGCGACCGACGAACGTGAAGTATCCATCGGCATCGCGGCGCGCGAGATCTCCCGTCAGATACCAACCGTCGACAAAACATTTCGCGTAGCGCGCATCGTCGTGGAGGTAGCCGCGAAACATCGAGGGCCAGCCGGGGCGCAGCGCGAGTTCGCCCTCGGCGTCCGGCTCGGTTACAGCTTCAATCGTATCACCCGCAGCGCGACGAACGATTCCCGCTTCGATTCCCGGCACCGGGCGTCCCATCGATCCGGGACGGATTTCCATCGAGGGATAGTTTGCGATCATGATGCCGCCGGTTTCGGTTTGCCACCAATTATCGTGAATGGGCAGGCCGAGCGTCTGTTGCCCCCAGAGCACCGCCGATGGATTGAGCGGTTCGCCCACGCTCGCGACGAAGCGTAGCCGCCGCAGATCGTAGGCCGTTCTTGGTTCGATCGGCGAACGCATCAGCATGCGGACGGCGGTCGGAGCGGTATACCAAACGCTCACCGCTTCTGCCGCGAGGGTTCGGTACCAGCGCTCGCTATCGAACTCCCCCTCGTCGCTGAGGTTCGTAACGCCGTGCAAGAGCGGTGCGATCATGCCGTACGACGTTCCGGTGACCCAGCCCGGATCGGCCGTACACCAATACACGTCGTCCGGATGCAGATCCAGTACGTACTTTCCGGTGATGTAATGCATCACCACCGCCTCGTGAACGTGAATTGCTCCCTTGGGCATGCCGGTGGTTCCGCTCGTGAAATGTAACAACGCCATGTCGCTCGGCTCGGTGCGGGGAATGGCGAACTCAGGCGACGCGTCCTGCAACAGTTTCGCGAACGACCACACACCGTCGCCGACATGATCTTCGATATCGGTGATGAGATAGTGCTGCAACTGCGGCAGCCGCAGCCGCAATGCGGCGACGTGTTTCTGATAGAGCCGGTACGAGGTGACGAGCACTCTCGCATCGCCGCGTTCGAGGCGTTGCGCGAGCGGCTCGGGGCCGAACGCGGAGAACAACGGGCAGAAGACACTCGTATTCTTGAGCGTTCCCAACGCGGCGATGGTGTGTTCCGGCACGCGGCCGGTCAACGCAAACACGCGCTCTCCTTTGCCGATGCCTAGCGTGCGCAGCGCGTTTGCGAACCGATTGGTGAGGGCGCGCAGGTCGGCAAAGGTAATGTCGCGCCGCTCGCCGCGCTTGCCCAGCCACCGGAGCGCGACGTGCGCCGCGAGCGGGCCTTCGGCTTGGCGATCGACGGCGAGATCGGCGATGTTGACGCCCGCAGCGCGCGGGGAAGACAACAGTTCCTTCCACGCGGCGTCCCATCGAAAGGACGCGCAGGTCTGCGCGTAATCGAGCATGTTCGGCGTCACCGCGACGCCGGCACGTTTGGAGATCGGCGCCCACGTCGCGCTCGCGTTAGACACGGCTGCCTCGATGCGAATCTACGCGCGCGCCCAGACGCGCGCGCTCCAAGTCGAACGCAACGGCCCGGCGGATGGTCTCGATCGAAACGAAGCCGAACAGCTCGCCGGCGGGGTTCATGACCGGCAGTTGGTGGAAGCCCGAACTCGAGAGCTGTTTCATTGCGTCGAGCGCATTGGTGTCCGCGTCGACATGCGCGAGTTGCGCCACGGGAGTCATGATCGACGTGACGGTACACGTGCCGTTTTGCGGCGCGGCTTTAGCAAAATCGCTCAACGATACGAGGCCGAGCACCGTCGTTCCGGACGCCACGGGAACGGCGCGGCGCCGCGTGGCCTCCATCAGATCGAGTGCCGCGTCGCAAGGCGTATCGGGCGCAAGCGGATCGCCGGCTGGATCGGCGACGTCTCCACACCGCAGGAGACCGAGTGGTTCGATTTCGGTTTCGGCGATGTACTGGCTCTGCGCCGTCTGCATGATGAACCAGGCAACGAGCATCGTCCATGCGCCCGCAACCGTAAAGCCCGCGACGAGTAAAAACACGCCCCACAAGCCCAGCAATACGGACATGATCGTGCCGAGCGTCCCGGCAATTTGTATCGCCTTCGTTCGGCTGTGCGTTGCGCCCCAAGCGAGCGCGTGGACGATTCGCCCGCCGTCCATCGGATACGCGGGCAGCAGGTTGAAGAAGGCGAGCACGACGTTGATCAGTGCCAAGTAGCCGAACACCTGGGCCGCGTCTCCGGCCTGCGGCAGCACGAGCCGAATTGCGCCGAAGATGCCGCCGAGGACCAGGCTGGTCAACGGCCCGGCGACAGCGATGAGGGCCTCGCTCTTTGCATCCACGCCGACGCGCTCCATCTGCGAAACGCCGCCGAAAGCAAACAGCAAGACTTCTTGCGTTTTGATGCCGTAGGCGCGCGCTACAAGCGCGTGCGCCAGTTCGTGCACGACGACGCAGGCAAAGAGCGCGAGAACCGTTATGAGGGCCGCGGGGATGCGCCAGGAAGCAGCGATCGTCCCGAATGGACCAAGGCTCGACGAGAGCGACCAAACGAGCAGCGCGAAGATGAGGAGCCAACTCCAGTCAATGAGCACCGATATCCCGAAAACGCGCCCGATCTGCACGCTTTCACTCTGGTCGTTGTTGAAGAAGACCGTATGAATACGGCGTGAAGGCTAGCGGCCGCGGCGATCTCGCTCATGCGCGAGTAGCCCGCGATCCTCAGCGCGCAGCAACGCGGAACGATCGCAACGAGCGAGCTAACCGGCATCTGAGCAGAAACGAGCCGCCGCTCCCCGGTGCGGGAGGCGGCGGCTAAGGGAACGATTCTCGAAGGGAAAAGGTCAGGCTGGCTTTGCTGCACCTACAACCTTCGTCCCGGTTTCTTCCATGCTTCGGCCCGCCGTTTCGACGCCGAAGAATATCAGCGGGAGTACGAGTGCGGCCATTGCTATGCCAAGTAAGACGAAGAGGCCGCTCGGGTGCATGATGTCAAGCATGGTCGGGATGTAGTACACCATCAGCACGCCGAGGAGAAAGCGGGTAATCACCTCGCCGGCCGCGCTACCCGTTGCACGCAAACGCGTGGGGAATTGCTCGGCCATATAGAGCTTCGGAACCGCAAAACCGCCCAGACCCAAGAACCACGCAATCACGGCAAGGACGACGAGCACCGGCGTTGAGAAGTGCTGTCCAAGTAGAATCAATGCAACTGCGGTGATCATCATAAAGAGCGAGTGAATCGGGCGTCGACCGAAACGATCGCCCAGCGCCGCGCCGAATACCGTGCCGAAGCCCGAAAGCAGCTGCAACGCGGCCGTATAGAGGAGCGCATTCGATTTGGTT
Source organism: Candidatus Dormiibacterota bacterium (assembly GCA_035532835.1). Taxonomy (NCBI): domain Bacteria; kingdom Bacillati; phylum Candidatus Dormiibacterota; species Candidatus Dormiibacterota bacterium. The sequence continues at coordinate 48,620 of DATKQG010000012.1, read as the reverse complement.
TGACCCATGAGATGGAAAATCGTCGGTCCGTAGATCGTCATCGTGTAAAAGATGACGAATGGTGAGCCCAGCGCGCAGTAGGCGACGAACGCGCGCTTGAGGTATGGCTGTTGGAGGAGCGTGGCCAGCCCGACGTTGCGGTGTTCCGTAACCTTGAGTACGTCCAGTGCCTGCTGATTGACGATCGTGGTATCGTGTGGCAGATGTGCTTCATCTTCGACGCGCTCAACCAATCCACGCACGACGTCTTCGCGGCCTACTTTGAGCAGGAAGCGCGGCGACTCGGGTAGCCATTTGGCCAGAATCGGCACGAGGACGATGCAGACGCCGCCCACGAGAAATAGCGCGCGCCAGCCTGTTTCCGGACTGAATCGCAGGGCCCAAACTCCCGCCAAGCTTGGGAACATATACGCCCCGGTAAGAACGAAGTTCGCCCAGCCAACCGCAATGCCGCGATGTTTTTTGTTTACGAATTCGGCAATAAGCAAGTAGGGTGCGGGGAATACCGCGCCTTCGCCGAGCCCGGCGATGAAGCGAAGAACGGCGAGTTCTGAGATATTCGTCGCGAGGACGCCGGCGAGCGTGAAGACCGAGAATATCGCGATGCCGACGATGAGGACGCGTTTGCGCCCGAATCGATCCGCGATGCGACCGGCCGGTAACAACCCCAAGACGATGCCGAACGTGCCTGCGCTGCCGAGGAGTCCCACTTGTTTCGGGGTGAGAGCCCATGCTTGTTTGAGGAAGAGCAAAGCCGTTCCGATAATGCCGATGTCGAACGCTTCGACTAACCACACCAGCATCAAAAGGAGGATGATCAATCGTATCGTCTTGGTCATGGGCGAACGGTCGAGACGGGCGAGCAGGTTGGCCTCGTGCTCGATCGATCGGGTGTCTGCGGGAACTCCTGTACTCATCGTTGGGCTCTCCTTAAATGAGGGCACCGGCTGCGAATGCGCGGTGCCCAAGCTGGTACGGTAGAGTCGTGATTTGACGCAGGTGGTTTGGCATAGCAAAAAGCGCCCTCGTGGGCCTTTGAGTCCCACGAGATGCTCCGGGCGAGATGGTGTTTGGGGATGTCAGGCACTATATCGATTGTCCGCCGGATGTAGCGGTGGACGCAGCAGCGTTCGCTGGTCGAAGAGCGCGGCGCAGAGCGAACGTTTCAAACGCCGCTCTCTCCAAGGCCGGTCGTAGCAGGCTCGTCCAGCGCAACTTGTCACCCCTGCGGACTAGTCTGAAAGACTAGCCGCCAACGGTTGAACACCCGTCCATAGTAATCCGAACATGTACGGACAAAAGTCTGATTCGATTCTAGTGAGTCCGGGTCAAGAAGTCAATCGAACCGAATCGAACCGTTCCGAAGGTCCGATGCGGGCTAGGAGAGGCCCTCGCCTCGCGAGGCACGCAGCTGAAACTGAACGCGGTCACCACGGTAAACGCTGCGACCGCATAGTGTTGGCCGGAGGTCCGCCGTCATGAAGACGACGCGGCGTTCGAGGACCGGCGTTCCGGGAGCGACCGCCAAGAGCTTCGCTTCGGCGTCGTTGGCGAGGACCGCCGAAATGGTCTGCTCCACCGTCTCCGTCCTTATTCCGGAGTGAGACTCGATCGATACGAAAAGCGACTGTTTTGCGGCGTCTTCGCGCGTGAGGTCTTGCATGCACCAATCTGGGACATACCGGTCGTCGATAACGATCGGGCCCTCGTCGGCCTCGCGGAGCCTGCGGACGTGCAGAACGCGGCTGCCGCGGGTGATCCGAAGCGTTTGTGAGATCGCCGCGGGGGGCACGATGGTTCGAAACGCCAGGATTCGCGCATGCGTGTGAAGATGCGGTTCGTGCCATTCTTGGAAAAAGCGCTCGAGCCCGTCGAGCCGCACTTCGACCGATCGAGGATCGACGACGTAGGTTCCTTTTCCTTGAATGCGCTGCACGAGACCGCGACGTACGAGTTCGTCGACGGCGCTCCGGATCGTCATTCGGCTCACGCCAAACCGGGCCATCAGGACGTTGTCCGATCCCAGCCGTCGCGGGCCGGTCCGATTGGCAAGGACCTCGGCGAGCAGAACCCGGGTTATCTGCTCGTAGAGCGGCACCGGGCCGTCGGCAACGAGTTCGGGTGGGTTTGACTTCAGCTGCATTACCGTGTACCCTGATGAGAACTTGTACGGACAGGTACTGATGACCAAAGGGGATTGCATTTTTTTGCCGCGGCAACCGTGTGCATTAGAACATTCGGCATGAGTACCCTGAAAGCCGATTCGACACTCCCCTTCGCCTTCCGTGCATAACAAGACGTGTCACGTCATTTTTTTTGTATCATCTCGGCGCGCTCGTAGAGGTTGACGCATGCTCGTAGACACCCTATCGATACCGGCAATCGTTGCAGACGTTATCCGTCGCGCGCGAAGGGCGCAGGACGAGGTTTCGCAATATACCCAGGAACAGGCTAACACGCTGGTGACGGCCGTAGCGTGGGCGTGTTACCACAACGCGGAGTCTCTCGCTAAGCTCGCGGTCGAGGACACGGGAATCGGCCGGTACGAAGACAAGGTTCAGAAAAATCTGCGGAAGACGTTTGGGACGTTACGCGATTTGCTGGAGCCTCGGGCGGTGTCGGTCGGAGTTATCGATCACGACGCCGCGACGAATCTCACGCGCATCGCGAAACCGATCGGCGTCGTCGCCGCCTTATGCCCATCGACCAACCCGTCGGCCACCCCCACGAATAAGGCGATGATGGCGCTCAAGGGGCTCAATGCCGTCGTCCTCGCGCCCTCGCCCAAGGGCGCCACGACGTGCGCGAAGCTGCTCGAGCTCATCCATATAGAACTGCGCAAGGTCGGTGCGCCGACGGACCTGGTGCAGATGTTACCTCCGCCGATCACCAAAGCACTCACGAACGAATTGATGGCTCAGGCGGACCTCGTCGTCGTCACCGGTTCGCAATCCAACGTGCGTAATGCCTATCGGAGCGGAACGCCCGCCATCGGGGTCGGCGCGGGAAACGTTCCGGTCATCGTCGATATCAGCGCGGACATCGACGATGCCGCCGATAAAATCGCCCGTAGCAAGACCTTCGACTATGCGACGAGTTGCTCGTCGGAGAACAGCCTGGTCATCTTGGACGCCGTGTACGAGCGCACGCTCGAAGCGTTACGGAACGAAGGCGGCTATCTCCTCAACGCCCAGCAGAAGGCGCTGCTCGAGCGAGTCATGTTTGTGAACGATAAGCTCAACCCGAGCATTACGGCCCAATCGCCGAAGCGCATTGCCGAGGTCGTTGGCTTTGACGACCCGGCCGCGCATGCGGCGCGATTCTTTCTGGTCGAGGAGACGCGCGTCGGCGACGACGCACCGCTGTCCGGCGAGAAGCTGTCGGTCGTGCTGACGCTATTCCGCGCCCCGGATTTCGACCACGCCGTCGCCCGCGTGAAGGAAATCCTCGCCTACTCCGGCGCCGGCCATTCCTGTGGGATCCATACTCGAGATGAGGCGAACGCCGACGCTCTCGCGCACCGCGTGGGCGTCGTGCGCGTACTCGTCAATCAAGCCCATTGCTTCAACAACGGCGGATCGTTCGACAACGGGTTGAATTTCACGCTCTCGATGGGATGCGGCTCCTGGGCTAAGAACAGCATCAGCGAGAACCTTTCGTACAAGCATTTCATCAACATGACGCACCTCGTGCGTACGTGCCCATCGCGCGAACCCAGCGAGAGCGAGTTATTCGGCGCATACTTAGCGCGATACGGAGCTTAATATTATGAACGTCTCCGAACACATCGGCAAAGAACTTCTTCGTCGAGCGGGTATGAATGTTCCGGCGGGCGAGCTGGTGAGCGACGCGGCGGGTGCCGGCGCGGTCGCCGAACGCTTGGGCGGCCGCGTCGTCGTAAAGGCGCAGATCGGGGCGGGCAAACGTGGGAAGGGCGGCGGCATTCGCTTCGCGATCGGCGCGACCCAGGCGCGCGAGACCGCTGCCGAGATGATCGGTAGCAGCGTAAACGGTCACGCCGTCAGCTCGCTCCTCGTAGAGGCCGCCGTTCCGATCGCGCGCGAATTCTACGCGGCGGTCATGAACGATCCGTCTAGCGGATCCGCGCGAATACTCTTCTCCACCTTCGGGGGCATGGACATCGAAGATGTGGAGCCCTCGCACATTCATCACATGACGGCCGACATCCGTAAGCCGCTATCGCTCGGCGCGATTAAAGAGCTACTCGGGCCGGCCGATGTCGGCGCCGTCAACGTGGACGCGATAGCCGGCGCGCTCGTTACGTTATACGATCTATACCTGGCGACGGACGCCGAACTCGTGGAGATCAATCCGCTGGTGCTGACGGAGGATGGCGAACTCTATGCGCTGGATTGCAAGCTCGTACTCGACGATTCGGCTAAAAAGCGGCACGAGGCGTTGTTCGCCGACGCGGCAGCTGCAGTTGGAGAGCCGGGCACGGAACTCGAGCGGCGCGCGCGTGCGTTGGGCCTGTTATACATCGAACTCGAGGGCGACGTCGCAATCCTTGCTAATGGCGCCGGCTTGACGATGACCTCCATGGACGTCGTCGCACATTACGGCGGGCGGCCTGCGAATTTTATGGAGATTGGCGGCGATGCGTATACCAAGGCGAAGCCCGCGCTCGAAATCGTCTTAGCGAATCCCAACGTCCGAAGTTTGCTGGTTAATTTCTGCGGTGCGTTCGCGCAGACGGACGTGATGGCACGCGGTGTCGTCGACGCTATCCAGTCGCTCCGTCCGACGATCCCCATGGCATTTTCGATTCACGGGACCGGGGAAGAAGCCGCAATAGCGATCGTACGCGACGAGTTGGGTATCGAGCCGTACGATTCGATGGACGATGCGGTGCGCGCCGCGATTTCCGCTGCCGCAGAACATCGGGCGTTCGTGGAGGTACCACAATGATTCTTCGCGCGCAGCACACGGTTCTCGTTCAGGGTATTACCGGAAAGCAGGCCACGTTCTGGACCGAGCGGATGCGGGCAAGCGGAACGCAAATCGTCGCAGGCTCGTCGCCCGGTAAGGGCGGCACGACGCATCTGGGCGTCCCGGTCTACAATTCCGCTCGGGATGCGGCGCGATCGCACCAGATCGATTTCAGCGTTCTTTTTACTCCGCCATACGCAACCAAAGACGCCGTCACGGATGCGCTGGATGCCGGAATATCCAACATCGTCGTACTCTCCGAACATATTCCCGTCCACGACGTCATGTGGTTTTTGGCGGACGCACGCGATCGTGACGCGCGCGTCTTCGGCCCAAATACTGCAGGGCTCGTAACGCCGGGCGAAGCATCGCTGGGCATTATGCCGAGCCTTTCGACAACGATTTTCGCACCGGGTTCGATCGGCGTCATTTCCCGTAGCGGCAGCCTCGGTACGCTTGTCTGCCTGAATCTCACCCGCGATGGTTTTGGGCAGTCTGCATTTTTGGGAATCGGTGGCGATCCGTTCATCGGTACGACCACGCGCGACGCCTTGATGATGCTGGATCGCGATTCGCATACGAAGGCGATCGTTCTCATCGGCGAGCTCGGCGGATCGATGGAAGAGGAGGCGGCCGAGTATGCGGCAAGCATGGATAAACCGATTGCCGCTTTTATCGCAGGCCGTACGGCCCCGCCCGGGCGCAAGATGGGCCACGCCGGAGCCATCGTCGACGGGTCGCGGGGCAGCGGCGATTCCAAGGTTCGTGCCCTTGCCGCAGCCGGCGTATCGGTATGCGAAACGCCGAGCGGAATCGTGCCCGCACTGCGAGAGTTGCTCGTGAACGCCATGTGATCGCAACCTCGTGCGAGCCGTTGATTGCTGCGCGGTGCGCTGGGGCGCACCGCGATTGACTTTTCCAAAACGCGACCATACAATAACTCTGTCCGTACAAGTATGGACAGGTACAAAATTTCGAAGATGACGCTGCTCGCTGCAGCGATGCTCGGAATACGACGTACCACATATGGAGAGGAAACCTATCGTGTTGGATACCAAAACGAACGTTGCCCCCGCAATTATTCGGCCGGTTAGCGGGCCGACTCGCATGACGCCAAGCGAAGCCTTTGTCGAAACGCTGCGAACCGAAGGCGTCGAGTTAGTACCGGGAATCGTCGGGTCGGCCTATATGGATGCGCTCGATCTCTTTCCGGCGGCGGGGATTCGCTTTCTCTCCGTAGCGCACGAGCAAAACGCCGTACACATGTCCGACGGTATGGCGCGAGTCACGGGTAAACCGAGCTTCGTCATTTCGCAAAACGGTCCGGGCATCACGAACTTCGTCACCGGCGTTGCCGCAGCTTTTTGGGCGCATACGCCAATGGTCGTGTGTACGCCCGCGGTCGGTACGCTCGGCGTAGGATTGGGCGGCTTCCAAGAAACCGAACAGATGCCGATCTTCTCCAAAATTACCAAGTGGCAAGTGCAGGTCAATCGTCCGGAACGCATGGCCGAGCTACTTCGGCGGGCATTCTACATTGCCAAGGCGGAGATGGGACCGGTTCAAATCGATATCCCGCGTGATTATTTTTATGGCGATTTCATGACGGAGATCTATCCGTCGCTAACGCTCGAACGCGGGCCCGGCAACCCCGAACAAATCGAGGCTGCGGCGCAAGCACTAGCGAACGCCGCAAATCCGGTGATTCTCGCCGGCGGCGGCGTCGTGCAGGGTGATGCGGTAAACGAAACGCGCGAACTCGCAGAATTTCTCACCGCGCCGGTCGCGTGCTCGTATTTACACAACGATGCGTTCCCCTACGAACACGAACTTGCGGTCGGTCCTCTTGGCTACCAGGGGTCGAAGGCCGCGATGGAAACGATCGCGCAAGCCGACGTCGTCCTCGCGCTCGGCTGCCGCCTTGGCCCATTCGGCACCCTGCCGCAGCACGGCATGAACTATTGGCCCGCAAACGCACGTATCGTTCAAGTGGACGCGGATCATCGCGTTTTAGGTTTGACGAAGCGGATCGAACTCGGCATTTGCGGCGATGCAAAGCAAACGGCTCGTGCGATCCTCGAGCGGTTGCGTTCGATCCAGGCCGGTCGCACGCGTAACGGCGAGGTCGTTCGAAAAATCGCAGAACGCCGCGATGCGTGGCGCAAAGAGCTCGATGCGATGTCGTCCCAAGAGGGGGCTTCCATCAGCCCAAGGCGCGCGTTACAAACCGTTGCGGACGCACTCCCTGACGATGCGATCGTTACCACGGATATCGGAAATATTTCGTCGGTAGCGAACAGTTATCTGCGCTTTAAGGAGCCGCGCCGGTTCCTTGCGGCAATGAGCTTCGGCAACTGCGGATATTCGTATCCCACGGCGCTCGGCGCGAAGCTCGGCCGCCCGGATCTTCCGGTTGTTGCCTTCATCGGGGACGGTGCGTGGGGTATGAGCCTAGCCGAGGTCATGACCGCTGTTCGAGAAGATATTCCGGTCGTTGCGATCGTTTGGAACAACGCTCAGTGGGGTGCTGAAAAGAAGAATCAGATCGATTTCTACGACAACCGGTTCCTTGGCACCAATCTCAAAAATCCGGACTTTGCGGGAATCGCTCGCGAAATGGGCGCCAATGGGTATAAGGTCGACCGGCTGTCGGACATTGCGGGCACCTTGCGCGAGGCAATCGCATCGAAGCGCCCGTCGGTTATCAATCTCATGGTCGATTCCGAAGAACTCGGCGAGCCGTTTCGTCGCGATGCGCTCCAGAAGCCGCAGCGTTTCCTTGACCGATACAAACATCTCAACGGTTAGCTTCGATCCGTTTGCGGATGTGATAGCTACGGTGCGAGGCCTACCGCCTCGCACCGTAGCTATCACGTGGCCGCACAGTATCGACGCGCTGGAGGCGGCACTGGAAGCGCGCGATCGATGCGGCGTAGAGCCGCTGCTCGTCGGCGATCCGGCGAAGATTCGCGCCATCTTGGGGGAACTAGGCGTAGCCGACCCCCCTCGTATCGTTGCCGCGCGGAGCGACGTCGAAGCGGCGAGCGCCGCGGTCGCTCTGGTCCGGGGCGGGCAAGCGGATATTCTCATGAAGGGCCACCTGCACAGCGACGACTTCCTGCGCCCGATTCTTCACAAAGAGACCGGGCTGCGTACCAATCGCTTGATGAGTCACGTTTTTGCGTGCGCAGTCCCCAGCTCGATCTATCACAAAACGCTCTATGTTACCGATGGCGCTTTCAACATCGCACCCGGATTGGTGGAGAAGCGCTCGATCGTACAAAACGCGATCGATTTCGTGCGTCTCCTCGGTTGCACGCGGCCGAAAGTGGCGGTTCTAGCTGCGGTGGAATCGGTCAATCCGGCGATGATGGCGTCGATCGATGCGGCAGCTCTCGCTAAGATGGCCGAGAGGGGCCAGATTACCGGAGGGATCGTGGACGGTCCGCTCGCATTCGATAATGCGATCTCCTTGCAGAGCGCGCAAGCGAAGGGTATCGCCTCGCCGGTCGCAGGCGATCCGGATATCCTTCTCGTGCCGACGATTGAAACGGGCAACGTGATGTACAAACAACTCGTCTACTTTAGCGGAGCGATCGCTCCGGGCATCATCCTTGGAGCGTCTGCCCCGATTTTATTGATGTCGCGCAACGAACCGGCCGCAGCCCGTATGGCGGCGATTGCGATCGCGGCTTTGATTGCCGGACGTAAAGACGGCGCCTCGCGCGACGGTGCGGCGACATGAGCTGTTGCGCCAATCACTATCATGCAACGAGCGAGGGCGATCGCGGTTTCGAAGTCGACGCTACCCGCATACGATTCGGGAGGGGCCTCTTAGACGAGGTCGGCGGCGCGGCGCGCGCGCTTGGCATGACGCGCGTTGCTCTCTTTACGGATAAGAGCGTACGGGGACTGGCATTCTTCGCAACCGTTCGAGAATCGCTGCTGGAGGCCGGCATCGATACCGTGATCTATGATGAGGTTTCGGTAGAACCCACCGACGAATCGTTCAAAGCTGCCGCGGCATTCGCCGTCGATGGAAAGTTTGACGGTTATGTTTCCGTGGGCGGCGGTTCGACGATCGACACGGCGAAAGCGGCAAACTTGTACGCGACCTACCCCGCGGACTTCATGGCCTACGTCAATGCGCCGATCGGCGGCGGGCAAGCGGTGCCGGGTCCACTCAAACCGCACATTGCCTGCCCGACGACGAGCGGAACCGGAAGTGAATGCACGGGCATAGCGATCTTCGACCTCGTCGCGATGGGTGCAAAGACCGGCATTGTATCGCGGCGCCTAAAACCATCTCTAGGAATTGCGGATCCGAATGTCACGCGCACGCTTCCGGGTGAGGTTGTAGCCTGCAGTGGATTCGACGTGCTTAGCCACGCTCTCGAATCCTATACCGCGCTGCCGTTCACTCGCCGGAAGCGCCCCGTAAACGGTGAGGCGCGACCGCTCTCGCAGGGCGCAAACCCGTTTAGCGACATCGCTTGTACCGAAGCGCTCAAGCTGCTGGGACGCTACATCGAGCGGGCCGTAAAGGATGCAGCCGACGACGAGGCTCGGGAGCAGATGATGTTCGCTGCGACGCTCGCGGGAATCGGTTTCGGTAATGCTGGCTGCCATGCGCCGCACGGCATGTCCTACTCCGTGTCGGGGCTGGTGAGAGATTTTCGCCCCCAGGGCTATCCGCAAGACGATGCCATCGTTCCCCATGGGATGTCGGTCATCGTCAACGCGCCGGCGGTATTCGAGTTCACGGCCGCTGCGTGCCCCGGTCGCCATATAGAGGCGGCGTCGTTACTCGGCGGTGACGTTCGCGACGTCGACGACCGAGACGCCGGACACGCACTCTCGAGCCGCATCGTCGAACTGATGCGGTCGACGAATATGCCGAACGGACTCGAAGCACTCGGTTACACGGCTGCCGATGTCGATGCCCTGACCGATGGCGCGTTTCCGCAGCGTCGCCTCCTCACGAACAGTCCGCGCGAGATCTCTCGCGACGACCTTCGCGGCTTGTTCGAGTCCGCAATGGCATACTGGTAATCCGCGATCTATGGATCTAGGTCTGGAAGGGCGAGTCGCACTCGTTACGGGCGGCGCGAGAGGGATAGGTGCGAGCATCGGAGCCTCGCTCGCGGCGGAAGGCTGCACCGTCTATTTGGCCGATGTTGACGGCATGGCCGCACGAGCATCCGCGAAATCCCTGGTACAGATTGGCAGGCGCGCGTTTGGCCTCGAGCTCGACGTCAGCGATTTTCAGGCCGCGACGAGGGCCGTAGAGGCCGTTCTTGCGCAATCCGGCTCGCTGGATATTCTCATCAATAGTGCGGGAATTTTAAAAAAGGGTTCGCTCGCATCGTCGACGATGGGCGATTGGGAAGACGTCTCTCGTATAAACGTCGGTGGGGTCCTCGCCTGTTCGCAGGCTGCGTTGCCCGCGATGTCCGAACGAGGTTACGGAAAAATCGTGAACGTTGCGTCGATCTCTGCAGTGAAGGGCGGCGGTTCGATCGGCAACGCCCTCTACGGAGCCAGCAAAGCCGCGGTTATCGCCTTAACGAAGGGGTTTGCCCGCGAGTACGGGGGAGCAGGCATCAACGTGAATGCGATCGCTCCGGCCGTCACCCAGACGCCAATGACTGCGGACGCATTGTTGGAAGCGCATGTCTACGATCAGGTCTCCCGCTCGATACCGCTCGGGCGCGTCGCGCAGCCGCACGAAATCGCGGCGCTCGTCACGTTCCTGGTCTCGGACGTCGCTAGCTATATTCATGGATCGACCATCGTGATCGACGGCGGTTTACTCATCGCATAGGGTCGAAGGCCGTGGAGAAACAATTTTGAAAATGAGCAACCTATCTAGGCAGGTACGGACATGTTGCAAAGGTAAAGCCTTTCATAGGATGTCTTGAGAGGTGACTAGGCGTCAGGCGCACCGCGTTGCGATACTCTGACGCCTAGTCACCGCATTACCGCATTGATGTGAGGAGAGCTCATCATGACGAGTGACGCTGCCCGAGCGCTGGCAAAAAACGTGCGTACCGTTGCATTCGCGAGCGCGATCGGAACGACGATCGAGTGGTACGATTTCTTTCTATATGGAACGTTCAGCGGGTTAATTTTCCCAAAACTGTTCTTTCCAACGTTCAACCCGACGATCGGAACGCTCCTTGCGTATACGACCTTCGCCGTCGGGTTCGTCGCTCGTCCCATCGGCGGGATGATTTTCGGTCACTTCGGAGATCGAATAGGACGCAAGAGCATGCTCATTCTAACGCTCGGCATCATGGGTGTGGCGACGTTCTTGATCGGGCTCTTGCCGACATACGCTCAGGTCGGTGCGCTCGCGCCCATCCTGCTGCTGACGGTGCGACTGCTGCAGGGCATCGGGCTGGGGGGCGAGTGGGGCGGCGCCGTTCTTATGTCGGCCGAACATTCCCCGCCGGAGCAACGCGGGTTCTACGCGAGTTGGCCGCAAATCGGCGTTCCTGCAGGGCTCGCTCTCGGTACGGGAGTCTCGTATTTGCTTTCGCAACTCGGCGAGGCCGCGCTGCTCGCCTACGCGTGGCGCATCGCATTTTTGGCGAGCGCCCTGCTGGTCATCATCGGCATTTACATCCGTCTGCGTATTCTCGAGAGCCCGGCGTTCGAGCACGTTAAGAGCAGCGGATCGATCGCGCGTATACCCTTCCAAGAACTCATCCGCACGTCGGGGCGGAACGTCATGCTCGGGCTCGGCATTCGGTTTATTGAAGGTGTCGGCTTCAATATCTACGGCGTGTTCATCTTGTCGTATCTGACGACGAACTTGAAATACACAAGAGACAGCGTCCTGGGTGCCGTAACCGTCGCGGCAATCGTGATGGCGTTTATGGTTCCCATTTTCGGCCGGCTCTCGGATCGTTACGGGCGGCGTCGCATCTTCGCTATCGGCACCGTCGCGACGGCGTTGCTTGCCTTCCCCGCATTTTTGCTCATGCCGCTCGGCGTGGGCTGGATGTGGGTGGCCATCATCGTTCCATTCGGCTTGGCATACCCCGCGCTCTACGGCCCCGAAGCGGCGTTGTTTTGCGAACTCTTCGAGCCGCGCGTTCGCTACAGCGGCATCTCGTTCGTGTACCAGTTCTCGGGGATATACGCCAGCGGCCTCACGCCGATTTTGGCCATCATTCTGCTCAGTCGCGCCGGCGGCAACCCTTGGCTCGTCGCGAGTTACGTTTTCGTCGTCGGCATGATCAGCGTAACGTGCTTGTATGCCGTGCGACGGATGTATACGAACGACGCGGTCGATACGCCCGTGCAGGGAGCGCAGCCAGAGCTGGCCCGGGTTTAATGCGACGCGGTAATCTATATGGGTGGCAGACGAATCTGCCACCCTTCTCAAATAGGTGAGTTAAGATGGAACCCAAGGCCGATATCAGCTACGAAGATGTCGCCCAGATTCTCAAGCTGATCGAAAGCTCGTCGCTCGACGAGTTGCACCTCGAGATCGGCGGTATGGTCCTCGACGTCCGTCGAAACGGCGCCGGCTCGCGGCCAATGGAGACTAGACCGGCCCCACCGATGGCGCCGGCCCCAATTGCCGCCCCCGTTGCGCCGCGCGCCGCCGAACCGGTGGCGCCGCTCGGAAGCGACCGCTTTCGCGTGACGGCGCCGATGCTCGGAACCTTTTACCGCGCGCCGGCTCCGGGTGCTCCTCCGTTTGTTGAAATTGGGAGCGTCGTACGTAAGGGCGATACGCTCTGCATCATCGAAGTGATGAAACTGATCAATACGATTGCCGCCGCGCGCGATGGGCGCGTCGTCGAGCTCCCCGTCGCCAATGCCGAGATCGTCGAGTACGGGCAAGACGTCATGGTTCTCGAACCGGTATGATCCGCCGGCTCTTGGTAGCGAACCGCGGAGAAATCGCGGTGCGGATCATTCGCGGCGCACGGAAATGCGGGGTGGAGACCGTCGCAGTCTACTCGACCGCCGATCGTGACGCTCTGCATGTACGCATGGCCGATCGTACCCTGTGCATCGGTCCGCCGCGTGCCGCGGAGAGTTATCTCAACGAAAACGCGATCGTGGCTGCGGCCATCGGGTCGAAATGCGACGCGCTGCATCCGGGTTACGGTTTCTTGGCGGAGAACGCGTCCTTCGCAGCGTTGTGCGAAGAGAACGGCGTGCGGTTCGTTGGCCCCACCAGCGAAGCGGTAGCGACGATGGGGAATAAGATACGGGCTCGCGAGACGGCGCGTCGGGTTGGGGTTCCGACGATCCCCGGGACGCAGGCGGAGCTGGCCGATAACGAGGCCGCGCAAGATGCGGCAAAGTCGATCGGCTTCCCACTCTTGCTCAAGGCAGCGGCCGGCGGCGGCGGACGAGGGATGCGCGTCGTTCGCTCGCCGGACGAACTCGCGAGCGCATTCTCGGAGGCGTCGGCCGAAGCGCAGGCTGCTTTCGGGAACGGATCCTTGTATGCCGAACGCTTCCTTGAAGGCGTGCGGCACATCGAAATTCAGGTGCTGTCGGACGGCGCCGGCTCGCACCTCCATCTCGGCGAGCGGGATTGTACGCTGCAACGTCGTTCGCAAAAGCTTCTCGAGGAGGCGCCGTCGAGTATTTCGGCGGCGACACGGGTGGCGATGGGTGAGGCCGCAATCATGCTTGCCCGCAACATCGGCTATCGGAGCGCCGGTACGGTCGAGTTCGTCTACGACCCAAAGACCGAAGAGTTTTTTTTCTTGGAGATGAATACGCGCATCCAAGTCGAGCACCCGGTTACCGAGGCGGTCACGGGAGTCGACATCGTTGCCGAACAACTGCGGGTAGCAAGCGGTGATGGCCTCTCTCTTACGCAGGCGGAGATCGCTTTGAACGGGCACGCGATTGAGTGCCGGATCAATGCCGAAGATCCGGAAGCGAATTTTCGGCCGGCGCCCGGCCGCATCACACGCTGGACGCCGCCCAGCGGCGAAGGGATCCGGGTTGACTCGCACGTGTTCGAAGGATACGTCATCCCACCATTCTATGATTCGATGATCGCCAAACTCATCGTCACGGCGCCGACTCGCGCGGCCGCGATTGAAAAAATGAGCGGCGCACTCGAGGCGTTCGAGATCGAGGGAGTACCGACGACGCGAGCCTTCCACCTGCGGGTTCTTGCCGATCCGCGCTTCGCGGCGAATGCAATCGATACGAAATGGATCGAGCGCGAGTTTCTTCCGATAGGCAGCCCGGCATGAGGAAAATAGGTTTCATCGATACGACGCTGCGCGACGCGCACCAGTGTCTGTGGTCGACGCGTATGACGACGGCGATGATGCTTCCCATCGCCGAGAACCTGGACCGGGCGGGTTTCGAGGCGATCGATCTGGTCGGCGGCGCCGTGTTCGACGTGTGCGTGCGCTTTTTGCGCGAAGACCCGTGGGAGCGTATGCGAATCATGAGCGAGGTCGTGACGCGCACGCCGCTCATCGTCATGACGCGAGGGCAGAGTCTCTTCACCTTCGAGTTGTTCTCCGATGACGTCGTCGCGCTTACGGCCGAACGAATGGCGGCGAACGGTATTCGATATACCACGCCCTACGATGCGCTCAACGATATTCGGAACATCCACGTTTCGGTGAAGGCCGCTAAGAACGCCGGGCTGTACGTGGCCGCCGGTGTCGTTTACACGGTGAGCCCCGTTCATACCGACGATTACTACGTGCGAAAGACCCGGGAAATCGTCGCGCTCGGAGTCGATGCGGTGTACCTCAAGGATCCGAGCGGCTTGTTGAAGCCCGAGCGAGCCGCAACCTTGATACCGCGGTTGCGCGAAGCCGTCGGTTCGATGCAGCTGCAGTTGCATACGCATTGTTTGACCGGGCTTGGGCCGCTCTCCGCGCTCGAAGCGATCGAGCGCGGGGTCGACGTCGTGCATAGCGCCACCTCCGTTTTAGCCCACGGCGCATCCCAGCCTCCGACCGAATGGCTTGTCGAGAACGCGCGCCGGCTGGGTTACGACGTGCCGTTCGATCTCGAACAACTCGCCCCGGTTCGCGACCACCTCCGCTACGTAGCGGCTCGCGAGGGTAAACCGCTCGGAGCGGTCGCGGAATACGATCCGTTTCATTACGAACATCAGGTCCCGGGCGGGATGATTTCGAACTTGCGCAGCCAGTTGCAAGCGATGGGCATCGAGAACCGCCTCGACGAGATCCTTGCAGAGGCTGCCGCGGTGCGCAAGGATCTTGGCTATCCCATCATGGTGAGTCCATTCGCACAATACGTGGCGACGCAGGCCACCTTGAACGTGATCGGAGGGGAACGCTATAAAACGGTTCCCGACGAGGTGCGACGCTATGTTCTCGGCTATTACGGCGAGCTCGCGGCGCCGGTGGAGCCTAATCTCTACGACCGCATCGTTGCGGGCGAACGCGTCGTGAGCGAGCGGCCGGGCGACCTGCTTGCGCCGACGCTGGAGCGCGTCCGCCGCGAGCGAGGACCATTCGATTCCGATGACGATCTTCTGCTCGCCGTGTTCTACGGCGAGGATCAGTACCGGCCGCTCAAGAGCGCCGGCCCGATCAAACGGGACTACCCGATCGGTAGGACGCCGATCCTCACCCTGCTTAAAGCGCTCGCGCAGCGCGGCGACATAACCTCCGTCAGATTGGTAAAGCAATGATTCAGATTATCGGCGGCGTCCGAACGCCCGTGGGCAAATTCGGCGGAGCGTTGCGGCAGCTAAAGGCGGTCGATCTTGGCGCGCACGCCGTTACGGCGTCGCTCGCGTACACGGCGCTCGAGGCTGCGGACGTGGGTCTTTGCACGGTTGGCCTCGCGCGCCAAGCAGGAAACGGTCCGAATCCAGGAAGGCTTATTTCAATCGCCGGAGGCCTGCCCGTGACGACGCCGGCCTTCACGGTGCAGCAGGCATGTCTCTCCGGAATGCTGGCGATCTCAACCGGCGCGAACGCGCTCGCACAAGGCGAAGCCGATGTGGCCATTGCCGCGGGTGTGGAGCATATGTCGAGCGTTCCGCACCTTACCTTCGACGTGCGTTGGGGGACGCGAATGGGTACCGCGAGTTTGGTGGACGCGATGTATCACGACGGATTCATCGATCCGATGACCGGCAAGCATATGGGCGCTTTGACCGACGCCCTTGCGCTACGTTACGGAATATCGCGGGAAGAACAGGACGATTTTGCGTTACGCAGCCAGCATCGTTGGTCGCGGGCTCGGGAATCCCATGCCGACGACGCCCTGATAGCGCCGCTCTCGACGGGCGGCGCCCCGCCGGACGTGTTTGAAACCGACGAGCTTCCGCGCCCGGATTCAACGCACGAGACGCTCGCGAAATTGCGGCCCGCGTTCGATAAGAACGGAACCGTGACGGCGGGCAATGCGTGCGGGCTCGCCGATGGGGCTGCGGCCCTCGTGCTTACGACCGAGGATGGTGCGAAGCGTTTGAAACGCAATCCGCGTGCGCGGATCATCGGAATGGCCATGGCATCCGTCGATCCGGCCGATTTCCCCATCGCTCCGGTCGCATCGACGCGCAAGCTCCTGGCGCGTCTCGGGATGAAGATCGATGAGTTTGCGTTTATCGAAGTCAATGAGGCTTTTGCGGCGCAGATGCTGGCCTGTATCCGCGACCTCAAACTCGACGAGGAACGAGTCAACGTGTGGGGCGGGGCGATCGCGATCGGTCACCCGATCGCGATGTCGGGGATTCGCATCGTCCTCAACCTCGTGCACCAATTAGAGACGCTTGGCGGACGCTACGGGCTCGCGATGATTTGCGGAAACGGTGGCCAAGGCGCAAGCATCGCGATCGAGCGCGTTGTATGACCTCGAACCTGCAACGCTTCTTTGCGCCAAACGGGATCGCCATTTTCGGCGCCTCGGAAGACTTTCGGAAAATCAACGGCCGTCCGTTGAAGTTTCTTCTCGATAAAGGATACGAAGGCCCGATTTATCCGATCAATCCCAAATACCAAACTCTCGCGGGATTGCCATGCTATGCGGACGTTCGCGCGATCCCGGGCACCGTGGATTTAGCGATCATCGCCGTTCCGGCGGAAGCGGTTTTTGGTGCGCTCGAAGCGTGCATCGAAAAAGGCGTGGGCGGCGCGGTCATCTTCAGTTCCGGCTTCGCAGAGATGAACGAGCGCGGAAAGGAACGTGAACGAGAACTTACGGCGCTGGCACGCCGCGGGGGCATACCCGTCTGCGGGCCCAATACGGTCGGATTTTGGAATGCGTACGAACACGTGCTTGCGACGTTCAGCCAGGCCGGAGACGGTTCGGTTGTCGGCGGGCCGATAGCGTTCGTCACGCAGAGCGGTGCGTTCGGCACGGCGCTCGTTGCCTTGTTGCGCGAGCGGGGATTGTCGCTCGGCTACTTCGTCAACTCCGGCAACGAGGCAGATCTGATGTTCGCAGACTTGCTCGAGTACGTTGTGCGCGACGACCGCGTACGCGTCGTTGCCGGCTACATCGAGGGTCTGAAGGATGGCCCAAAGCTGTTGGCCGTTGCCGATGAGGCACTTGCGCTCGGAAAGCCTCTCGTGATCGCGAAGGTCGGTAGATCGGCGGCGGGCGCCCGGGCGGCACTCTCGCACACCGGCTCGCTGGCCGGATCGGACCGGGTCTACTCGGGCGTGTTCCGGCAAAAGGGAATCGTTCGCGTCGACGACGAGGACGAATTGCTCGACTTCGTCGCCGCGTTCGCGATGTGCCCGCTCCCGCAAGGGCCGCGGATCGCACTCGTCACGCATTCCGGCGGGGCCGGGGTGCTCATGGCCGACAAGGCCGAGGCCGAAGGGCTCCAGACGGCTACCTTGAGCGAAGCGACGCAGGCCGCGCTGCGGAACGTCGTCCCGGCGTTTGGGTCGATCAAAAACCCGATCGATATCACGGCCCAATTCATCGCCGAGCCCCGCCTGTTGCGGGAGACGCTCGAGATCGTATTCGCCGATCCGAACGTCGACATCGGCGTCTTCTATTTGGGCCTCATGGACAAATTCGCCGACACGATCATCGAACAGTTTCGTGCCGTCTTGGCAGGCACGGAGAAACCGTTCCTCATTGCGTGGGCAGCCGCGCCGCAAAGCGCGCGCGAGAAGATGTCCGAGCTGGGCATGTGCGCGCTTCCGACCGCGACGCGAGCCGTCGCCGCAGCCGGCGCACTCGTGCGCTACGCGCAGCGCCGCGACAGCGCTCTGGCTACAAGGTCCAGCAACTCGCCTTCGGCACGCTCGGTACCGCGCCACGATGTTACTCCGCCGTCCGGCCCGGAAAAACCGCGGGTTGTCGCACCCGCCGGCCGGACGTTCGACCTGCTGCAGCGGTACGGCATCGAAGTCGCGCCGTGGCGGGTGAGCTCGACCGCGTCCGACGCGGTCGAGGCGGCACGAGCGATCGGGTATCCGGTCGCGATCAAAGTCGAATCACCCGACATCCAGCATAAAAGTGATGCGCACGCTCTCGTCCTCGGTGTGAAGGACGATGCGGAAGTGCGCCGCGCGTACGATACCGTGCTCGCCGCTGCGCGCGCATACGACGAGAAAGCGCGAATCGACGGCGTCCTCGTGCAGAAGATGATCGAAGGCGGCGAAGAGGCCATCGTCGGCGTCCAGCTCGACCCCGTTTTTGGCCCCGTCGTGATGGCCGGGTTGGGGGGGATTTTCGTCGAGGTGCTCGCCGACGTTAGTTTCCGGGCGGCGCCGCTTGCCCTTACCGATGCACACGAGATGTTGCGCGAGCTACGCGGCTTTCCGATCCTTACCGGGCTGCGTGGCCGCGCGGCTGCCAACGTTGATGCGCTGGCCGAACTCTTGGTCAACGTGTCGCGCCTTGCGGCAGATCACGCCGAGAGCATCCTAGAATTCGATCTCAATCCGGTGAAAGTACTTCCAGGCGGAGCCATCGTCGTTGACGCGCTTTTGATCGAAGTCGCGCAGTCTTAGCTTGCCCGGATGTGGAACCGGCGGAGAGTGACGCAGATGTACTCGCGCAATTCAGGAGCTGAACGATCGATGATGCCGCAAAGGTTCTCCCAGACCCGCGATGTCGCACAATCCTCCGAATGGGGAGTCCCCCGACACGATTGGACGCGCGAAGAAGTGCGCGCGCTCTTCGCGCTGTCCTTGCCGGAACTGATCTTCCGCGCGCAGCTTGCGCATCGAGCGCACTTTGAACCGGATGTCGTACAAATATCAACGCTGCTCTCGATCAAGACGGGCGGCTGCTCGGAAGATTGCGCATACTGCCCGCAGAGCGCTCGGCACGATACCGCGCTGCCTGTAACCGCTCTTCTGGACCTCGAAACGGTGCTCGCCGCGGCGCGGGAAGCGAAGGACGCCGGGGCGACGCGGTTCTGTATGGGCGCCGCCTGGCGCTCGCCGCGCGATCGCGATCTGGAGCGCGTCTGCACGTTGATCGAGGGCGTGAAGGCACTCGGCCTCGAGACGTGCGTGACGTTAGGAATGCTCACCGCCCCGCAGTCGCAGCGGCTCAAGGACGCCGGACTCGACTATTACAATCACAATCTCGATACATCGCCGGAGTTCTACGGGCACATCATCAGCACGCGCACGTACGACGACCGGTTGCAGACACTTGCGCACGTGCGGGATTCGGGAATCAACGTCTGCTGCGGTGGAATCGTCGGGCTGGGTGAATCTCCCGAGGACCGCATCGGGTTGATCGCAACACTCGCAACACTGCCACAGCATCCCGAGAGCGTACCGATCAATCTCCTGGTGCGCGTGGAGGGAACGCCGCTGGCCGGGAACGAGGATCTCGATCCCATCGAGTTCGTGCGTACGATCGCGGCCGCGCGCATCACGATGCCGGCGACCGTCGTGCGACTCTCGGCAGGCCGAGAACAGATGAGCGACGAGTTGCAGGGGCTCTGTTTTCTCGCCGGCGCGAACTCGATCTTCGCGGGTCCGAAACTGCTCACGACACCGAATCCGGAACCGGACGAGGACGCGCGGCTGTTCGTGCGGCTCGGAATGACCGCGCTCGCGACATGACAGAATCAAAGGGAGCGAACATGAAAAATGCGACGCATGCACCATCGGTTCCGGGTGACGGTTCCGATCGCGGAATCGAGGCGTGGGTCTTCATCGATCCCAATCCCGCACCGGCCGGTGAAGGACCACTTGCCGGGTTGACATGCGGCATTAAGGACGTCATCGACGTGGGTGGCATGCCGACGCGCTTTGGGGTTGATTTTCATGACATGTCTCCGACCGCAGATGCGCCGTGCGTCGCTGCGCTGCGCGACGCCGGTGCGGCGATCCTTGGGAAAACGCACACGACGGCGTTTGCGTATCTCGATCCGGCGCCGACGCGCAACCCACACGATCCGGCACGCACGCCCGGGGGTTCGAGCGCCGGTAGCGCCGCGGCCGTGGCAGCCGGGCACGTCGACTTCGCACTCGGCACGCAAACGGTCGGTTCGACGTTGCGTCCGGCGAGCTTCTGCGGGGTCGTTGGTTTCAAACCGAGTTACGGGCGCATCTCAACCCGCGGCATTTTGCCGCTCGCACACTCTCTCGATCACGTCGGCATCATTGCTCGCGATGTCGGAATGGTCACACGCGTCGCGCGGGTGTTGATCCCGAGCCTGACGTCGGCGGTGGCGCCGGAGCGGCCGCTGATTGCCGTCGATATGGAGCTTTTTTCGGAGTACTACGGCGACGAGGCCCACGCAGCGCTCGAGGGATTCGCGCACCGGCTCGCGGACTTTGCGGACGTCGTGCCTCGCGACTTTGGAGCTGTTGCGCGGGCCACATTGGATCCGCTCAAAACGATCGTGGCCTTCGAAGTCGCCGCCGCCTTGCCATTTCTGCGCGAGCGCGACCGGCCGCCGGAAATTTGTGCTCTGGTGCGTAGAGGCGAGGCCATCGATGAGGATGCTTATCGAGCCGCGCTAGACCTGAGGGAGGAGCTGCGTTTGAAACTGGCGCCGCTATTCTCCGGCATCGATGCGTTGCTGACCACGTGCGTCGGACCCGCCCCAAGCCGCGAGACGACCGGCGATGCGCGTTCGCAGGCCCCGTGGTCGTTCTTCGGAACACCGAGCCTCACGCTTCCCGTGGGGCGTTCACGCGATGGTTTGCCGATTGGGGCGCAACTCGTCGCTCCCGCAGGAATGGACGCGAAGCTGCTCGCGCTGGCAGAACGATTCGAGCCTCTTAGCGGACCGTTTTGACGATGGCGTGCCTCACCGGTAACCGCCGGCGGTTAGCGCTGGCTCGTTCCGGATCCGAGGAACGTCGCGGTCATGTGCGATCGATTTCGAGCGTTCGTTTTAGCAGTTGGTGGAAGCCCGAACTCGAGAGCTGTTTCATTGCGTCGAGCGCATTGGTGTCCGCGTCGACATGCGCGAGTCGTGCCACGGGAGTCATGATCGACGTGACGGTACACGTGCCGTTTTGCGGCGCGGCTTTAGCAAAATCGCTCAACGATACGCCCGCAACCGTAAAGCCTGCGACGAGTAAAAACACGCCCCACAAGCCCAGCAATACCGACATGATCGTGCCGAGCGTTCCGGCAATTTTTATCGCCTTCGCTCGGCTGTGCGTCGCGCCTCAAGCGAGCGCGTGGACGATTCGCCCGCCGTCCATCGGATACGCGGGCAGCAGATTGAAGAAGGCCGAGCTGGGCGCGTTCCGGGGCGTGTTCTACAAGCGTTGACGCGTTGGGCCGAGTGCGTCGAGCAGCGGACTGAGATACGGCACGAATGGGCGCGAATACCCGATCGACGAGCGATAGAGCGGGCGGCGTACCTGCGCGACGCTCGCGGTCTTTATGGCACGCTTGGTTTGGTGGAACGTTAGGCACGCGTCGTTCCAGGTCAGGCCGCAGTACGCGACGATGCGGCGCGCTTGCGTTTCGAAGTCGTCGACGAGATCCTCGTATTGCACTTCGAGTATCGCTCCGTTCGGGAGGGTGCGTCGCCAGTGCTCCATCAATTCGAAGTAGCCGCGGTAGTAGCGGCCAATTTCGCCTAGGTCGTACGTCCATGCAAGCCCCTCGCTGCGGAAATGCTGTGTAAAGCACGAAAAACATGTGTCGATCGGGTCGCGACGCACGTGGATCATCCGCGCGTTCGGGAGCGCGAGATGAATGAACCCGGCATAGCGAAAGTTGGCGGGCATTTTATCGGTGACGCGTAGCGCGCCGGGAGCGATCGCACGAAGCGCTGCGGCGTATGCCGCGCCGATCTCGCGCAGTTCGCGCGGCCCTTCCCGTTCCTGCACGACATCCTCGAAAAGCCCGAGTTCGCCGCCGCCCGCGACATCCGGATGGCTGGCCAGCATCTGCTCGATGAGGGTTGTCCCCGACCGCGGCATCCCGAAGACGAACACCGGCAGTTCGGAGGGGTCTCCCGTGCCTTCGCGCGCTGCGATGAAAGATTGCGTGAAGGTTTCGGAGATACCGATAAATGCGTCGAGTGTCTGGCGCTCTTCGTACGCGCGCTGCGAGCGCGCGGCGGCATTTGCCGCTGCGAAGTGTTGGAAGGCGACGCTCGTGTCGCGGGTACGCATCGCCGCTCTGGCCAACGCAAAGTCTCGTTCGATGCGATCGTCGATCGAAAGGTCGTCCGGCCGCATGGAAGAGAGCGAGGCGAGGTGGTGCGGTTCGAGTGCCTCGGCATCGACCTCGATCAAAAAACGGTAGTACTCGGGCCGCTCCGGCGCAATTTCAATCGCCTTGAGATAGGCCCATTTCGCCTCGGGTAGGCTGCCGCTCTCCACGTGGATCTGCCCGAGATGCGCGTAGGCGCCGGCGTGGCGTGGATCGAGTGCGATTGCGCGCTCCAAATGCGTGATCGCTTCCGGCGCCCGGCCTGCCGCCCAGAGCGCCATGGCAAGCTGGTCGCGCATTCCGGCCGAATCCACGCCCTCGGCGATCAAGCCCTCGAGCGCCGCTGCCGCCTCCTCGTGCGCCCCCACGGCCGAATACGACCCGGCGAGGTTCGCGACCGCGTCGGCATAGCTCGGTTCCAAGGCCGCTGCGCGCCTAAAGAGTTCGCGCCCCTCGCTTAGCCGGCCGAGTGCCCGATAGGCGGCACCCAAATTATTTGCGACCGTCGCCTGGTTGGGACCGAGGGCAAACGCCCGCTCGAGGAAAGGCACGGCTGCCTCGAGCCGCCCGAGGGCCGCAAGCAGGCTCCCCACGGCGGCCAGTGCCCGCCAGGAGTCCGGGGCCGTGGCGAGCGCCGCCTGCGCTTGCGCCAGCCCGTCTTCGAGTGATGCCATCTTATATAGGGTTCTCGGCCCGCGATGGCTCGAGCCTTTGCGCTTATAAAAGCGACAGGAGTTACCGATAGTAAACGTGTATCGGCGCCGTTGGGAGGGCTATGGATAGCCCATCTTAGCCGGGAAGTCTCGGCGCAACCATGGAGGAGTGTCCCTTGAGTCAAGGCCTGAGCATTTCAAACAACCTGTTGGCTAACAGCGTCCAGCTCAATCTCAACAGAAATCAGCAGGCGCTGCAAAAGACCGTCAATGAGTTGTCATCGGGCCTGCGCATCAACAGCGCCGCCGACGACCCTTCCGGTTTAGCGATCGCGACAAATCTGCAGACGAACGTCGATGGTTTCAATACCGCCGTTCAAAACGTGCAGAACGCCAACAACGCGGCGCAAGTCGCACTCGGCGCCCTGTCGACGACGACCAACATTCTTCAGCGCATTCGCTCGCTGGCCGTCGAAGCCGCATCCGACATCAACAGCCAGAACGATCGCGCTAATCTGCAAACCGAGGTCTCGCAGCTTCTGCTTGAGGTCAACCGGATCTCGCAGAACACGAACTTCAACGGCCAGGCACTCCTCGATGGCAGCCACGCGGGATTCCAAGCGGAGCAAAACGCGTACCTCACCGTCACGGCGAACTCCGCGCTTGCGACGAACGGCGGCGTTGCTTCTGCCAGCGGCATCAATTACGGATTCCTCGTCGCGACGGCGGTCGCGTCGTTTCCGACCGCCTTTAACACGACACCGAATGCGGCGCTGCCAGGCGTGCAGGGGCTCGGGAACGGCACCGGCGCAGGGGAATCGACGGTCGACGGCACGATCGAGCTTCAAGTTATCAACACCGGTGTCTCGATCGCAGTACAAGAAACGTTCATCGAGAGCGCGACCGGACTGGTCTGCGTATCGGGTACGCTATTCGGCCCGAGTGCGGTCGCGACCACGGCGCTCGGCTTGCATCCGCAGAATATAACTGCAAAGTTCACGAGCAACTACTCGGGCTTCGATAACGTGGCGGTTACGCTCGGCGCCATCACCACCGCGGATGTCGGGACGACGGCATATATCAAGGTCAGTCAAAATGTTGCGGCGTTAACGAATCCCAGCAACCCCGCGTTCAACTTTCAATCCGGTGCCAATGAAGGCGACGTCATTCAGGTTGGGATTCAGGCGACCAACACCTCGACGCTGCGCATCTCGAATATCAACGTCGCCATCTCGAGTGCCAATAATCCATCGCTCGGAGCTGAAGATGCGATCGGTCAGATCGACATCGCGCTAAGTACGGTGCTCTCGCAGCAAGCGAACCTGGGCGCCGTCGTTGTGCGCTTGAACGAGGATGCGGATAGCGACACTACCGCAGCCGTAAACCTGCAGGCGTCGGAATCGTCGATTCGCGATCTCAACGTCGGTCAAGCGACAACCGAGTTCACAAGACTGCAGATTATGGTCCAGGTAGGAACGTCGGTACTCTCGCAATCGAACAATAACGCCCAATCGGTACTCGCACTCTTCCGATAATTCGGGCTGCTATTACCGCCGTCTAACGAGCTTGCGCCGCGTAGCGGAATTGGCCGGGCATCCAGGCGCACGTGCTTCCGTCGTTCATGACGAAAGATTCGAACCCGTCTACTTCGGCGTTGAAGTCCGCGTTGAGAGCTTTCGTTTCCGGCCAATTCACCGCCGGCTCCTGGCGCGCTGCGGAGCGCGCCTTGCTGTTCGAAAACTGAGGCGACTTCGCAAGTACGTTGAGTGCGGCCGCCAACCGTTTTGCATCATCCATAATCCACGCCTTCCTCACGCACCGGAGCCGCGCCTGGCGATACGCCCGGACTAGCGGGGCGGCACGCGGTGATTTCGGACGTGCTGTTCGTCGTCGTGGCCGTCATATGGCTTGTTCGACCGTAAGGCGTAGCGCCTAGGCGGAGCCTCTCGCCGCCTATACCGGTCCTAAAAACGCTAAGGCGGCCCTAAGGAAGCCTTTATTCATTGGTCGGAAATAAAATCGAGCGTTTCGCTCTCCAGGACGTCGAGCGGCATTCCGCCGTTCCGTACGATTCGATCGTGAAAGGAGCGTACATCGAAAGCCGCCCCGAGTTGCGAGCGCACTCGCTCTCGAAGTTCTGCAAACTTCAGCGAGCCGATTTTGTACGAAAGGCTTTGTGCGGGAAGATCGGTGGCATAGCGTAGGAGCTCGGATTCGATCTCGCCCTCTGAAAGGAGCGTATTTTCGCGCAAATACTCTGCCGCGCGATCGAAGCTCCACCCAAGTGCGTTGACTCCCGTGTCCACGACTAGGCGCGAGGAAATGAAGCTATCGAGTGCATGTCGCCCGTACAGATCGTATGGGTCCTCGTATATGCCCAGTTCCTTGCCGAGATCCGCAGCGTACTCGGCCCAACCTTCATGGTATGCGGGAATGTATGTGGCGAGCGACTGGAATGCCCGAAAACGAGGCAGAGCTTCATTCTCGCGCGACAGATTTATTTCGTAATGATGGCCCGGAACGAGTTCGTGAAGAGCGAGAGAAGCGACGCTCAGGAGCGAACGTTCAGCGAGCTTCGAACCGTTGTAAACATAATTGCCGCATTCACCCGGCTTGGCTCCAGGTTCGTAGTATCCGAAGGTCATGCCGGGTTCGAGATCCGGCGATAAGCGCTTGGTGCTAAACGGTGCTGCCGGTTTGCGGAGAAACAGCGCAGGCAATGCAACGTCGGCCCTTTCGGCAAAGAACTGCAGTCGCTCGCCGATTTGCTCCGGACGAGTCGGGACGAACCGCGGATCGGCCCGCAGGGAGCGGTGGAACTCTTGCGCCGTTCCGTGAAACCCAAGGCGCGAACGGAGCTCGCTCATCGCTTCCCGCAGTTCGTCCATCACCGCCAAGCCGCGGGCGTGAACCGCGGATGGTTCGATAGCGAGCGTCGTATTTGCCCGAACCGCGTGAGCGTAGTAGTCGGTGCCGCCCGGATAGGCGGATTGACCGAATGCGGCGCACGCCGAGTGTGCGTAAGGCCCGGCAATATACTCGGCCAGCTCGTGCAGTGCCGGTGAGACATCGTGCTGAAAAACGGCTCGCGCGTCTCGAAGAAGCCGTTCACATGCGCGTTCGTCGAGGGCTGCGAGTTTCTCCGTTCCCGGCAAGAATGGCGTTCCGTCGGACGCGGCGGCAGCTCGGTGCAGTGCGATGATCGGCGGAAGTGCGCGCGCCGTGATGGTAAGACCACGTGCCGCTTGCCCGGCGAGTTTATCCTTGGCTGCAAGTGCGAAAGCCGCGACGTCTTTCAGGACTGAGAGATAGCGCGTGCGTGCCTCGTCCGAATCAACGTCAAAAGAACGGAAAATCAGCCGAAACGCCCCCACAAACGACCGGTAAGGCGTTACTGGAGATACATACCAGTAGTAGCGAGCCGCTGCCAGCCGCCGTTCAAGAGCTGCCCGGAGAACCACGGTGGAGAGCCGGGGTTGCTCGTCAAGCGCAGCGATGTCGATTGCCTGCAACTGTGCCAGGACGCCGCGGCAGAATGCCGCCGCTTCGTCGCTGCCGTGCTCTGACTCCGACGAAATGCGCGAGATGGGAAGGCCTTGCGCCGAACGATAGAGCGCCGAAGATCCGGCTTCGGCCAGCGGGCCATGCTCGTCAACGTTGGCTCGCTCGCATAGTGCCACGATCTCGTTCACTCGAGTGGTCTGGACTTTGTCCCGCTGCGTGGGATCGGCCATGCCTTCTTTTGTTCTCGCCGCCCCCTCCGGTTCATGCCGGCTGCCCGTTCGAGCGTTCGCGATCGGCTTACCGTACGAAGTTCACTTCGCGTCAGAAGCTACTGAGCGTGGGCTCCAGCCGTTGTTCGTTAGCGAGGTGAGAATGCCGTCGCGCCATTCGCCCGCTATAAAGAGATAGTCGCGCGCATATCCCTCAACGGCGAAGCCGAGTTTTCGCAGTACGCGGCCGCTGCGCTCGTTGAGGGGCTGATAGCTCGCTTCGATTCGGTGCAAGTTTAGCATATCGAAGGCATAGTCGATGACTGCGCTCGCAGCCTCTTGTGCAAAGCTCCGTTGCTGGTAGTCGACATCGGCGGAGTAGCCGAGAACCGCCGCGTGAATAGCGCCACGTCGAATGCTCCACAAATTGACGCATGCTACGATCTGCGTTCCGTCAGATTCGAAAGCGGCAAAGCGCGCGTCGGTTCCTTTCTGCTCTGCTACGATGCTGGCGGTGATCTGTGCTCGTTGGTAGTCGCGCGTGTAAAAAGCTTCGTCGCGCTTGGGCTCCCATAAATGGGCCCGATTACGCTCCTGGAAAGTCAGGAGTGAATCGGGATCGATTGCGCTAAACGGTCGCAGGCACAGACGTTCGCTCCGCAACGTCGGAACTGGCGTCGTTACAGCACCGGAATCTCGCATAGCATTTGGGGTTCTTCAGGGCGCAAACCCTACCTGTGGATATACGCGATGCGAGCGCGCTCCTTTCTTGTGCTATCCGGCAAAAAGCTCGAGCCAAAAGGCTACTACAGCTATTATTCGAAAGCTCCGACGGACAATTCACTGTCCGCTGAAGGGATGCTCTATGTACGCACGCCCGTTATATTGCCGTATCGCAGTCCTTGCACTTGCGCTCGCGCTGTTCGGGGCGTTTGGCCTGCAGAGCGCAGGCGCCGCTCAGATGCCGCCATATATGAACGTGATCGTCGGCCATCCCGCCACCACCAAAGAGGGAGTAGCGCAGCAGAACGTGCTTTCGCTGGATCTTTCGATGTTCTCGTACTACGATTCGGCGCTGGCGAGCTTCCAGCAAAATCTGCTGGCACAGCATCCCGTGCTGATGGCGCTCTTCAGCGGCTCGGGCGGCAAGATGATTCTCTATCGGCCCGGGAAGGCGCCCCTCGATGCGCCGTCCGTACCGATCGTCTATCAATTGTTGAAGTCGGTCGGTCACAGCACGATGGCCCTGTTCGAGCTCTCCGGCCCGCACCTGGACAATTCCGCGGATCAATCGTGGGTCGCGATGATGAAATCGGATCGTACCGAGCAACAATCCGCGCTCGATACGATTGGCGATATCTCTGTGAATCCGGCGTGGCGTAATACCATGAAATCGGTGCTCGCAAATAATATCGCGTTTATGGACAAAGAGCTTTCCAAGGGCGTCATTTCTTACGACGATATTCACGCGTTCGCTCATCAGCAGAGTCCTCTGCTGGCAAAATGTGTGACGTGGGCCGCGCACACACAGGTCGATCACTGGATGGGAGTGGTTGCCGGATGGAAGCATCTCCTCGGCAAAGACGATTGGGACAAGACGTACGCGCTGAGCAACACGATCTACGTCGCGCGTCAAAATAACGTGCTCTTTAGCGTGCTCGCACAGTTTTTTGGTCCGAGCGCTATGAATACGCGCCTCATGCTATTCGAAACCACCGACTTCACCACGACGCCCGATGCGATGATGACCGCCCTAACGCGGGTTATCGCCGACCGATCCGTCGGCGAAGAGTTCTTCGGTAATTACTACTTGATGGATTACGAACTGATGGGTGGCGATGCCCGTGCCGCCATTATTGCCGGCGATAAAAAGCTTGGGATTCCTGAGTACCTGCCGCCATTGGTGCCGTTCGGCTCGCATGAGTGGCCGGTGAAGATTACTCCCGGCGCCGGCCCGGCGACGATCGAGCAGCTGCAGCGCCAGCCGTGAGCGACGGCCCAAGCGCGAGCCTGATCCTTTGCGCCCGGGTGCTGCCGGAGAAGGCGAGCGACTTCACGCAGTGGCACGCTCGCTGGCAGAGCGACGTGCTTGCGTCGCCCGGATCGACGAGCTTCGAGTATTGGCCGCCCACTCCCGATCAGGACGAGGCGGTCGCGATCGCGCGATTTGACTCGGTGGACGCGCTGCGGGCCTGGCGCAGCTCCGAGCGCAATCGGAACCTTATCCAGGAAGGGGCGCCGTTCGTTGCGGGCGGCGTCATCATGCAACTCGCCGGCCAGGCTGCTATCGAATACTACGTGCAGCACAGCGCTACCGAAGTCATTATCACGCGGATCAAAGCCGGTAAAGAAGAAGCGTACCGGAGATTCGCGGATCGCATTCAAAAAGTGCAGGAAACGTTTCCGGGCTACCTCGGTTCGTTCGTCGCGCCGCCGCACCAAAAGGAATCGGGCTGGACTACCGTTCTGCGCTTCGATTCGGAAACGAGCCTAGACGGGTGGCTGAACTCCGATATTAGGGCCTCGCTTTTGAAGGAAAGCGAGGATCTCATCGACGGTTTCCACGCACAACGGGTCGACACGTCGTTTCCCGGATGGGCCCCGCTCAATCCAAGCACCGGCAAACCACCGAACATGTGGAAGACGGCATCGCTGGTGCTCCTTACGCTCTTCCCGGTGGTGATGCTCGAGCTGAAGTTTCTCTCGCCGCATCTCCAAGCATTGAATCCCGCCATGGGCACGTTTATCGGTAACGCGATCAGCGTAGCGCTCACGTCATGGCCCCTCATGCCGCTAGCGGTCCGTGTATTCCACGCATGGCTCTTTCCCGAATCGCAACCCCGCTGGCTGGTGCTTACCAGCCCGCTAGTTCTGCTGTTATGTTACGCGATCGAGATCGCAGTTCTCTGGCGCTTACTCTAAGACGCGAAGACGAGGCATTTATGAATCTGAACACGATCACCGAGGTGCGACGCCCAAAATCAGCCGAAGAGATTCGAGAATGGCGTGATGATTACGCATGGCTTGCGGGTGGAACGTGGCTATTCTCGGAGCCCCAGCTTCACACCACGACGCTCGTTGATTTGCACGACCTCAACTGGCCTGCGCTTGCGAGTACCGAAGCCGCCCTCGACCTTGCGGCAACGTGTACGATTGCGGAGCTCTACGCATTTAGGCCGCCTGCAGAGTGGCATGCGGGGGCTTTGATCGGGGAATGTTGCCGCTCGTTCCTATCATCATTTAAGATTTGGCATGAAGCCACGATTGGCGGCAATATCGTCATGTCGCTACCGGCCGGACCGATGATCTCGCTCACCGTTGCGCTTGAGGCAATCTATACGCTATGGCCCCGAAGCGGAGCGCCCCGCGACGTGCGGGCGATCGATTTCGTCACCGGAAATCATGCTAACGTTCTTGCACCCGGTGAATTAGTGCGAAACATCCATATCCCGGGGCGCGCGCTGGAAAAAACATACGCATTTCGTCGAGCTTCGCTGACGCATCTCGGCCGGTCCGGCGTTCTGCTCATCGGTACGCGCGACCGTACGACGAACGAGATGCTCGTTACCGTTACCGCAGCCACGATTCACCCCGTGCAGATGCGGTTCGAAACGACACCGACGAGCGCGCAGTTACGAGACGCGATCGATGCGAGCATTCCCGACGCGCTGTATTTGGACGACGTGCACAGTTCGCCGAGCCACCGCAGGCATCTTACCTATCATTTTGCCGAAGAGATTCGTCAGGAGTTGAGCGCATGAAACTCACGGTAAACGGAAAGGATTTCTCGGGCCAACCGGCCCCGGGCGAATGCCTTCGCGTGTTCTTGCGCGATCTGGGATGGTACGGCGTCAAAAAGGGTTGTGACGGCGGCGATTGCGGCGCATGCACGGTCTGGGTGGATAAAAAGCCGGTACATAGCTGCCTCTATCCGGCATTTCGGGCCGAGGGCCACGAAATCACGACGATCGAGGGATTGGCCGAACCGGATGGTACGCTGCACCCGATGCAGCAGGCGTTCCTCGATGCGCAGTCGTTCCAGTGCGGCTATTGTGCGGCGGGCATGATCATGACGGGGGCGGCCCTTACCGAAGAACAAAAGCGCGACCTTCCTCACGCGCTCAAGGGAAATCTCTGCCGCTGCACCGGGTATGCGTCGATTCGCGATGCCTTCGCGGGCGTGACGAACGTTGTGCGGGACGCGGCCGGCAGCTCGAGCGGCACCAGCGTTCCCAATCCATTCGCGGAGTCGATCGTGTCCGGACACGCTCGCTACACTAGCGATATTCCACCGATGGAGGGGTTGCTTCATCTGAAGGTTCTACGCTCGCCGCACGCACACGCGCGGATTCTGTCGGTCAAACGGGATAAGGCAATGGCCGTTCCCGGCGTTGTGGACGTATTTACGTGGGAAGACGTCCCGCGCACACTCTATACGACGGCGATTCACGAAGATAATCGGGTCGATCCGGACGATACCTATCTCCTCGACAACGTTGCGCGATTCGTCGGGCAGCGCATCGCCGCCGTCATTGCCGATACGGAGGCCGCCGCCGAAGAAGGCTGTCGCAAGCTCGAGGTGGAGTACGAGATTCTCCCGGCAGTCTTCGATCCCGAAGAAGCGATGCTGCCCGGCGCGCCGGTGCTCCACGAAAAGCGGGCCTATTCGCATATCATGCATCCCGAGAAGAATGTCTTTCTGGAACTCCATGGTGAAATCGGAAGCGTGCAAGACGGCTTTGCGGATGCCGACGCGATCTATGAGGACACCTACGCGACCCAACGCCAACAGCACGTGCACCTCGAAACGATGCAGTCGATTAGTTGGCGTGGCGAGGACGGTCGCATGCACGTGCGGACGAGCTCTCAGGGGCCATTTGTCGTTAAGAGCAAGCTCTGCTACATCTTTGGACTCAACCTCTCAGACGTGCACGTTTTCACCGAACGCGTGGGCGGCGGTTTCGGCGGCAAGCAAGATATGATGAGCGAAGATTTGCCGTTTTTAGCGACGCTGAAAACGGGACGTCCGGTGAAATGGGAGTTTACCCGAGAAGAGCAATTTATCGGCGCAACCACTCGTCACGCGATGAAAACGCAGGTAAAAATCGGCGCGAAGAAGGACGGCACGCTAACGGCGATTCAGTTCCGCGTCGTATCGAACACGGGCGCATACGGAAATCACGGCGGGGAAACCCTGGCCAACGGCATGTCCGGCCCGTGGGCGATCTATAAATGTCCGAACAAAAAAGGCGACGGATATGCGGTGTACACCAACATGCACTGCGGCGGCGGCTTTCGCGGATACGGTACCGGGCAGACGACGTTTGCGATAGAGTCCGCCCTCGACGAATTGGCGCGTATGCTGGCGATCGATCCCATCGAAATGCGCCGCAAGAACGTCATCGGTCCCTCGGACAACATGGAATCCGTATGGAAAGAGGCATCCGATCTGACGATGGGCAGCTACGGATTGGACCAATGCATCGACGCAGTGGATAGGGCGCTGCAGAGCGGCCGAGGGCTTTCCAAACCTGCCGGTGACGATTGGCTCGAAGGGAGCGGGATGGCGCTCTCGATGCTCGATTGCGTGCCGCCCACCGAGCAGCGCTCCGGCGCGCAGATCGAGCTGTTGCCGGACGGGCGCTACCATTTTACGGTGGGCTCATCGGAGATTGGGAACGGTCTGGTCACCGCGCAGCAACAGGTCGCGGCGCAGATTCTTGGCTGCTCGACATCGCGAGTGACCTTCCTGAATGCCGATACGGATAAAACGCCGTACGATAGCGGCACGTTCGCGAGCGTCGGGATGATGGTCCCCACCAAAGCGGTCGAACAGGCTGCCCGAGCGTTGCGCGATAAGATCCTGGCGTACGCGAGCCGCACGACCGGAGAGAAGGTCGAACACTGTCACATAGAAGACCGGCACGTGGTTTGTGGCCGCAAGCGTCTTGTGTTGACCGAGTTAGCGGCCAAGGGGACTGCGGAGGGTGAGGAATTCTCCTCGTTTCGCAAAGCCTATGGATCGCCGCGCACGGTGGCGTTTATCGCCTACGGAGTTCGGCTCGCCGTGCATCGCGTCACGGGAGAAATAGCCGTGCTCTTTAGCATTGAGGCCGTGGATACGGGCGTGGTCGTGAATCCCAACCAGGTCCGGGGACAGGTTATCGGCGGCGTCGTTCAGGGCATCGGATTTGCGCTGCAAGAGAAGATGGTGTACGACGGGGCCGGCGCGGTGGTCAATCCGTCGCTTCGAAATTATCG
This sequence comes from Candidatus Dormiibacterota bacterium, assembly GCA_035532835.1. Lineage (NCBI taxonomy): Bacteria > Bacillati > Candidatus Dormiibacterota > Candidatus Dormiibacterota bacterium. The sequence goes on along the minus strand of DATKQG010000012.1, from coordinate 15,454 downwards.
CATTCCAGCGTTTGCAGACGCGCCCGTGACGGAGGTCTTGTTCGCGGATACCTTCGACAAGATCGGCCCGTTAGGCGCGAAGTCGATCGCCGAAAACACCATAAATCCGGTTGCGCCGGCTATCGGAAATGCGCTTCGGGCCGCGACGGGCGTGCGTTTCACGAGTACGCCGTTTACTGAGGACCGCATATTCGCGAAACTCGCCGGCGCGCCCACGTCGGCCTAAGGAGTCCAAGCATGACCCACCCTTCGTCGCGCCGGCACTTTATCGCGGGAATCGCGGGAACGGTCGCTGCTGCCGCAGCCGTCTCGGCAACGTCGGCCGCACCCTCGCCGGATGACTTGGCGCGGCACGAGCGCTACATGCAGATGGCCATCGATGCGGCCAAGCAAAATCCGGCTCGGCCGTTCGGATCGGTCATCGTCGACCAGCGTTCCGGCACGGTGGTTGGGCGCGGCGTGGTGAATATGCGAGCCAATCCGACGTTTCACTCGGAGATCGCGGCGATGAACGACTACATCGCCCATCACGGTAACCAGGGGTGGAACAATCTCACCATGTACGGCACCGGCGAGTCGTGCCCGATGTGTATGAGCGCGATGATTTGGGCCGGGATACCTCGGATCGTGTATGCATCGGAAATGCCGTTCGTGGCGAAATATGTCAAGCTCATCGCACTGCGATGCAAGGACGTTATCGCTGCGGCCGCACCCGGGCTCTATACGAGCGAACTCGTTCTGGGTGGCGTGCTCTCACCGGTAACCGACGCGATGTTCGCTAATCGGTATAAATATCTAAGCGGCGGCTAGCGCTAGCTCGCGCCGAATCCGAGCAACGTTGCGATCATTTGCGATCGATTCCGGGCGTTGGTCTTCGCTAGTACGTTTTTGATGTGGTCCTGAATCGTACATTCTGCTACCGAGAGAGCGCTGGCGATCTCTTTCACGGAGCGACCGGCCATGACGAGGCGCACGACGTCCGACTCGCGAGCGGTGATGGCACGTGTGGCAAACGTATCTGAAAGGGTGCGGCGCATCCGCACGGGCTCGAAAATGAGCGTCGCTAGAACCGATCCCTGCGCAGACGATGGCACGATCTGCAGCAAGATATCCGTGCCGAGCATCCCGCTAACGGGAGCGCACCGTGACGGGTCGTTCCAATCCCAATCCTGCGTCAAGGCCGAAACGAGCGTTGCGATATGCGCTTGCAGCCGATCGTGCTTGAGGGCCAATATCGGTGCTACCGCACGAAGGCTCGCATCCTCCGAAAACCACGATGCCAGCGGAGTCTGAGAAGCGTCAACTTGGATTACCGCGATGCTGGTGATCGTGCGCATGTTCAGCGCACCGTTCACACAGTTATCCGGGAGAGCGTTGTAGAGCCGGAGCAGGGTGCTCGCTTCTTGGCGCAACCCCACGAGCCACGCTTCACCACGAGCGGTCTTGTCGCGCACCAGCATATAAATACGGCTGACGCCGTTGGTATGTAATTCGGTGAATGCGAGGGCTCGGCTTCCATCGAAGCCCACAACGCCGTGCAAAATATCGTCCGCGATCCCGGAGAGCTCGATATCGGCGTAAATGAGGCGAAATACATACGCTTGATCTTTAATGCCCTCGTGCTGGAGCATTCGGATTTCGCCGAACCGGCCGAGCCTAACGTAGCACCACCCGGTAATACTATCCGCGGGGCCTGCCTCGATCGCAGTTTTCGGTTTCTTTATGTGATGTTTTTCAGGTTGTCGCATCGGCCATCCCAATGATCCTCAACGGTCACATGCCCGGCGAGAACGCCGGGTACCGCTCCTTCGACTCCTCGCGAAATCTATCGGAGAACTATTGCTTGCATATTAGGTAGGCCCCCTTGCGATCACCTCGTCTTTACGTACTTTAAGCTTCATCGGCAAGGTTCATAGCCGAGCTAGGTACGCCGAAATTTCATCTTAGGAAATACCGCCGGGCGGGGCGGGCCGGTGAGGCACGAGGCCCGCGCCGCATATGGCGATATACCTAGGCTCCAAAGGGCATTTTACCCTCCAAAACCCCCCTAAATTGAGGGTGCCTAGGACGCCCTGCGCCCGCTACAGTAGGGAGTAAGACGTAGGGACGATCAGTACAGCTACGTCGATTGAAAATCGACGCGCAGAGTGCTGCCGGTCTTTTTCCGTCCTTAGAAATGTTACCACTACCGTATCTTGGAAAGTGTGTGATGGAGCTATCAAACTTCAACACCGTTCCCGCTAGATTGATCATTGTCGAACACCAGCGGCTATTGCTCGAAGCCCTTCGCTCGATTATCGCCACCGACGACCAGCTCGAAATCGTCGCCGAAGCAAGCGAGCTTACGATTGCCACCTTGCTGGCTGTAGAACATGACATCTTCGTGATCGACGGTGACCCATACGGGCTCAATATCTGCCAAATCGTTCATGCGCTTCGGAAAGCTGGAGTCAGTTCACGCATTTGCATGCTCTCGGCATTTCTGGATGAAAGCGTCGTATTAAACGCGCTCGCAAGCGGCATCGATGCGTATATCGTTAAGGACCTCGCTCCGACGGAAATTCTCAATGCAATCCATACCGTCGCCAGCGTCGGGTTTTACGTCGACCCGCGGCTCGTGCGATCCGTCCTCAAGGGCTCCGCGCCGCGGACCCAGCGATGCACCAGCGACCTCACCGTTCGCGAACTCGAAATCGTTAGTCTGCTCGCAGAGGGCCTGACGAACAAGCAGATCGCAAGCGAGTTGCAGTTATCAGAAAAGACCGTTAAAAACCATATCGGGAGTATCTTCGTGAAACTTGGGCTTACGGCTCGATCCCAGGTTGCAGTTCACGCGGTGCGTCACGGTCTCGCTACCGGAAGTCGTAGTCCCTTGGTACTAACGTCGGTGGGCAGTAGCGGCCTCTAAGGAAGTTCAAGTCTCGAACTACGATGGACGGATATGAATATGCCGTCCATCTCTCTGCCCAGCGTCTATATCGTTGAGGCGCAGGGCATATTGGTCCGGTCCCTGACCGCCATCTTCTCGGGCCTCAACATTTCCGTAGCGTACGTCAGCGCGGATCTCGACGAGGACTATCTGCGCAGGCATCGCCCCGGACTGGTCTTCATGGATACCGACTATCTCACCGGCGGCCTCTTGAATGCACTACGCCGTGCCGAGGCGGCGAGCCGAGAGAGCTCGGTCGTGCTTTTTTGTGCGCGAATGTCGCATACCCAATCGCAAATTCATACCGCGCCGCAGGTTAAATTGGTCATTCCCAAGAGTGCCGGATCGCCGACGATTCGTCGCATGCTAACGGACATGTGCAACGATCTAACGTTCAAATAAAGGTCGCTCGCGCAGGGGCGAAAGTCCCGGGGCTTTCGTCACTGTTCGCGACCATGCAGCAATAGTACGCTTTTCGAATCGAAAGAGAAAACAGGTGTCGATGTGAATATGCGTCCCTTCAACATCGTTGCAGTGGCCGTTACTCTGGGCTTTCTGAGCGGAGTCGGAACACCGGCGCTCGCCGATCCGACGCCTGCCAGTGATACCGCAACGATCGCGAACGATGCGTTCCAAACAGTTCCCGGCGCGCTTCATATCAATCAGGCCGCCGGTAATGGGAACGTTCAAGGCAACGTCACCGATATCACCGTCGGCGACACACACCTTCCCCTTCGCTTAACGCAGCAGGCCACCATCTCCAATGGGAGTGGGGGCTCCGCTAGCATCCGAGACTTTGCTTTTTCGAATGTTTCCGGTCTCGTGCAGGTAAACCAATCTGCCGGATCCGGTAACGAACAGGGCAACCTCGCCATCGTGCGGTTTGCGGTTCCCGCCCAGCAGTTGAGCGACGACACGCTCGCCGGCGCCATGCCGGTTCAAACGACATCCGCGAACGGTACAACACCGGCCGCAATAGCGAACTCGGTGAGTTCGGATGTCACGACCTTTCATGGCAAAGGGATCGTTCAACTCAACCAAACTGCCGGGACCGGAAACGCATCGGCCAATGGCTTTCTATTCCAAGTTCAACAAGGCGTAACGCATTAGCGTCACGCGATTACAGAAGGAGCATCACGTGCGGATCAACAGAAAACTCATAGCGGCCTCGGCGAGCTTTGCATTCATCGCAGCTCTATGCGGGCCGGCCTTCGCCGCGCCGCCCACGGTTCCCGTCGATCAGACCGTCGGGCAGATCAATATCTTGAGCGGTAATGGCGGCGGCGGCGCAAACACCGCGGCGGCCATAAACAATGCGTTCGAGAATGCGAGCGGCAACATCGGCGCAAACATCGCCGCCGGCGACAGCAACCAGCAGGCCAATAGCGCATATATCGATGGCCCGACATCGCCAGCGTACAACTATACCGGAACTTTTCTCCAAGGGACCTTGGGTGCGGCATCCGTATTCTCCGGTCTGAACAAAGCAACTGTGCAAAATAACGCGTTTCGCAATGCTTCGGGTAATGTCGGAGCCAACATCGCGAGCGGCGCACAGAATATGCAGGACAACGCCCTTGCCGTACTCGAGAACGTGACAAACGTCAGCGATACGGTCGGGCAAGGCCAGGCCTTTACGATCTCCCTCGCCTCGGGCGGAAATAACGCCGAGGCTATGAACAATGCGTTCCAGAACGCCAAAGGCAATATCGGGCTGAACCTGGCTGCCGGATCGCTGAATCAGCAATCAAATAGTGCTGTTGTGATGAACCTCAGCTCTGCTGCAGACGGAGATCTCGGCAGCGTCACCTCGACCATCGGCCAAATCTCGGCAGTCACCGTCAACATTCTGTCGGGTGGAAATAACGCTGATGTTCGTAACAACGCCTTCCAGAACGCTTCAGGAAACATCGGGGCTAACGTAGCCTCCGGCATCGGCAACCAGCAAGCCAACGTCCTCGTGGTCGAGCCATAGAGACGAGCTGCTTTGTGGTGTGGGCACGGCGATCCGTGCCCACACATACTATGCGGAATGTTGAAAAACAACCACCATGCGCATTATCAGTCTAACGCTTTTAGTCATGCTCGCGGTCTCTCGAGGAGCCTTGGGGCAGCAATCGCCGATGCTCATCCCGGGAGCCGGGCAAGTGAGCTTCCACATCTCATCGTTCTATTCGGAACGCTTTGCCCATATCGTTCGCCAATCGACGGACTATAGCTGCGGGGCCGCCTCGGTGGCGACCCTACTGCGCTACGCGTACGGTTTGGCAGCGACTGAAAACGGCACGATCCGTGGAATGCTCAGCATCAGCGATCCGCAAGTCGTCAAAACCCACGGCTTTTCATTGCTGGACATCAAGCACTATGTCGACGCGATAGGGTTTATCGGGTCCGGCTATCGTCTTCCGCTAACATCGCTGTACGCGATTAAAGTGCCGTCGATCGCGCTGATAACGGTCGAGGGATACTCGCACTTCGTGGTGTTGAAGCATGCGGATCCGGACTACGTGTATGTGGCCGATCCGATGTTCGGAAACCGCCGGATCGAGACGGGTGCATTCGCGCACTCGTGGGACGGCATCATTTTCGTGATCGCGGCCAACACCTACGACATACACAATAAATTGCTGGCGCTGAACCAGCCGCTGCCGCTTGACGTGATATCGAATGGCATTCCGTCTGTATCGAATGCGCTTAATAACGCGCAGTTGATGCTCGTGTACATTCCGGCCATGAATCGCCTGTGATGAGGAGAAGCGCCATGCTTATCGCCCGCTTAACGATCGCAACCGTAGTTCTTGCGGCGCTCCCTTTCTTCGACGCAGTGCCGGCGCGAGCCGACGCGACGGCGTTTCCGGCCATGCCGGCGGATGCTTCGGCCGTTTCGGACGCGGATCTTAATGGGATTCGCGGTAAATACGTACCGCCGACGGAGATTCGGCCGATTGCCCTTGCGATGGGGACGCCCGGCTCGCAGATCCTCTCACAGACACCCGCGGCGGCCGCCGCCAGTGGCCCCTCACCGCTCTCCAACCTTACGGGATCGGGCAGCGTAACGTATTTCGGGATCGCGATGGTCAGCACGTGGACGGTAAAAGGTGCTGCGAGCCCGACGCAAGACAGCGTCGGACTAAACGTTGGGATCGACGTACAGTCTAAGAGCGTTTCGATCCAGAGTTGGAGTTCCGGGAGCGGCGGCGGTATTCCAGGAGGGCCCGCCAACGACAGCATCGCCGGAAACGCTCCCTTGACGAATATCTCGAGCGGCGTCGGGCAGAGCATTCAAATAGCCGGCGACGGCAATACGGCGTCAAACGAAGCGACCGTCACCTATGGCAACGCGGCGCCGGGCTTAACTCCGGTTCCCGTCATCAATACCTGCGGTGCGCAATGCTCGACCACGGTCGGGGACAACGCGTTCAGCGTCTCGATCGTGACGCCGCGCGGCACGGTGTCGCAGGTGGTAGGGTCCGGCACGATCGGGCAATCCGTACAAGCGTGGGGCGACGCAAACCAGATTACCAATCAACTCGGCATCACCGTTCATAGTCAGCCGACGAGCCCGTTAACCGGCACGGGAATGTCGACGATTTTGAATACCCTAATCGGAATACCATAAAAGGGGGCGCGCTCATGTTTAAAGGTTCGCGATATCTGGCCGTAGTTTTGTCTTCTGCGATGGTTTTGCCGGCGCCGGCGCTGGCAGAGCAGACGCTCGCGCAACAGGTGCATGCTCTCCAGTTGCAGATGCAGCATCTGGCAAAGGAGAATGCGCGAGATCGCCAGCGCATCAAGGCGCTCGAACGCAGCCGGCAACAGAACGAGTCGTCGCAGATGTCCTCGCCTAACGTCGTTACTGCCGAGCCGGCCGTCTATCAATCGACGCCGAGCTATTTGGACCCTCTGCCGTCGCAGAACCATTACGTCGAGGCGTCGGCCCCGTCGGCGTCGGCAGCGCACCTCATTGCTCCACCTCCGATAGCCCAGCAAACCTATGGCAAAGCTGCGCCGACTGCCAACGCGGTAAAAGCCGTATACCAGCAAGAGAATGCGCTATTCAGTAAGGGGCTAACCCTGACGCCTGCGGCGACCTATACGTATGGCGATAACCGATTCTTCACCCTTAACGGATTCATGGCGCTGGGAGCGATTTTTCTTGGGAACATCAACGTAAGCCGGCAGCAGAACGCGCTCTACGAGCCGAATCTCAATATCGCTTACGGCGCATCTAATCGTTTGCAATTCGATGCGACGGTTCCATTCGTCTATCGCTCGTCGATGTACAGTTCTCAGGGTGCGCAATCGTCCACCGCACAGATCAGCGAGCGCAGTACGCATAGCGGCTCGATCGGCGATGTAAACTTTGGGCTCTACTATCAGCTTGCTCAGCATTCGCTTGGCAGCCCGGCGACCATTCTGAGTGCCCATATCACCGCCCCGACGGGGATCAGCCCGTATGGGATTAAGGTGTACCAGGACACGACGAACAACAACCTTTCCTATGTGGAAGCGCTCCCGACGGGGCAAGGAGCCTGGGGATTACAACTGGGCGCGACGATGATCAAAACGCTCGATCCGGCAGTCGTTTTCGGAGGCGTCAATCTAGCCTATAACTTACCGCAGCACTACAACGACATCAGCCCTTATGTCGGCATCACACAGCCCGGAACGATCCAGCCCGGTGGCTCGCTGAGCTTTACGATCGGAACGGCGTTTTCTCTGAACGACCGCATGAGCACCTCGTTCTCGTTCCAGGATTCGATGGTTCAGCCGCTGCGGGAGCGCCCCGACGGGCTGCCGTGGACCAATGTGGTTGGAAGTGCGCTCAATGCGGCGGTGTTCAACATTGGAGCGACCTACGCGGTAAGCAAGAACCTCTCGTACCAAACGGTTTTGGCGATCGGGCTTACTCAAGACGCTCCCAATTTCCAGCTCACGTTCCGCGTGCCACACGTGGTTCCGTGAGCGCTCAGAGACAATCAGGTGAGAGGCAATCATGAGTAAAAGTCGTTACCCCGTCGTCATCGCAATGCTGCTTGCAGTCGGCACAACGCCTTTGAGCGCGGGCGCGCAGACCGCGCCGGCGCCGGCCGCGCCCCTGCCGGGCTTGGCCGCGAGCGCTGCCTCTCAAAATCCGGCGATAGAGAGCAAGGCCGTCGAATGGCTGGAACGAGTGCAGAGCGGCAACGTCGATCGCAGCCAACTCAATAAGACGATCGACGCGAAACTCACGCCACAGATGCTAACCACTCTGCAAAAGCAGCTCGCGCCTCTCGGTCAGCCGTACGGTGCGGCATACGGCGGCTCCAAAATGGTTGGCCAAACCACGGTCTATCGCTACGTCGTTGCATTCAAGGCCGGATCCATCGAGGAGTACATTTCGTTCGACCAAGCCGGCAAAATCTCGGGCTTAGTTTTTACAAAATAAAAAGCGATGAATCGCATTGCTCGCTGAGAGCTTGAATTCACCCGAGAATGCCGGAGCAGCGGATTCCGCGGAAGCCTGCCGGTGAGGTTCGCGCGTCGGCAGTCTACGCGGCGAGGCGGAGTTCGATCGCCCGCAGCACCAACTCCGCGCGGCGTGTTACTCCTAGGATACGATGGAGATCTCCAATATGCTTCCTAACGGTACTTTCGGACAGGCACAAAGACTCGGCAACCTGTTGCGAGGTTTTTCCCTGACAAAGTCCGCGCAAAACCTGCAAGCGCCGTTCGGTCAATCCGTCGGGACGCTCCGCATATTGACGAAGTGACATCGCAAGTATGGAGCGGGGATACGGCATGACGAGTTCTGATGCACGTTCCAACCATTTACGTTGGCCCGATGCTTCGAACGCAAGCACGGCTGCCGAGGCCGCCCGAAAAATATATCCGCACTTGATAAAAAGACGATATGCAGCATTCGCCTTTATGTGCGCTTCCTCAGGCGACGTTGCGACAGCTGCTTCCGCAAATGTTCGGTATGCCGTAAGGCGGGAACCGTGCGCGATCCCTAGCGCCGCAGTAGGAACGGCAGCAACGGCACGGTCAAGCAGAAGCCGGGCTCGCTCTGGTTCTACCGAGAGAATGTCGAGAGAACCATAGAGTCCCAAGGGCTCTTCATGCGTGGCGACGGTCCATTCGACGCGCTCAAAAGCCGCGAAAGCCAATGCTACCGAGGCTTGCGCGTGGACATGCGAGTTGCTCGCAACGGCAATCCGAGCCGAGTCAATATGAGAGAGTGCCCTGCAGAGATCGTCGGGCGCTGCAAGCATCGCGGTATCCAGGTGTTTCAGTGCTGATATGAAGTCGCCGTCGAGAGCTCGTCGCCAGGCAAATGCTCGCTCTCCATAAAAGCGATCGTGAATCGAAACGGATCCCCATGGAACCTTCTGGAGAATCGCTTCCGCATATGGGGCAAGCTCGCCTAAATCAATTTCGCGAAACAGGGCGGCGACGGGGTGCGCAAGCACCATGATCGCTCCGACGTCGAGTCCACCTGCCAAAGCACGACTTAGTGCGTTCAGCAGTAACTCCGAGTGTCGACGAATATCTCCGCGATGTGCTGCAATCCAGGCTTCAATCGATATTCGCCGTATTTTTTGATCGAGCGTTTGCGGAGGGCTTTTCGAAAGTAGCGTCTTTATGTCGGTCGAACCACGCATCCATTCGATCGATGCGTGGATAAGTGCGATTTCGGCTTTCCCTACCGCTGTTCGCGGGCGCGTTGTCTGAGAGAAGGGTTCTGCTGTGCGATTCCGGGCAACGTCGGCATAAAATATCCTTGCTTCGCCGATTGCGCGCTGATCCGGCGTCTCGCCCGTTTCACGCAGGTCGACGGCGGCTCTCCAAACGAGATCGTAATCTCGTAGCCGCAGGCCGATGAGAAGAAGCACTTCGGAGCACGCAGTGCACCGCGGACATCCCAACAGAATGTCTTTCGCCCTTTGATAGTGACCGTGTTGGAATGCGTTTAAGGCGTCTTCCACCAGCGAAGGCCTTTCCATATGCACGATGTTCCCGCTAAAGTAGGCGGCACCCTGGGGTACCGCCTAGCGATTCGCTCTTTTTACGTAAGTGGGCCACCGATCGAGTCGGCGGAGACAACTACGGACCCAGGCGGGCCGCCGATCGAGTCAGCGGAGGTGACCGCGGGCGCGGTGAGCGGGCCACCGATCGAGTCGGCGGGGGTAACCACGGGTGAGGTAAGCGGGCCGCCGATCGAGTCAGCGGGGGCAATCATGCGCGACGTAGGCGGTCCACCAACTGAATCGGCGGCGGTGAACGTCCCGCCAAAATGGCCGGCAAAAATGCTAAGAACAAGAGCCAGTAACTGAAACACTATGGTATCCACCCTTTCAAGAAGTGATTTCGAAGCAATACAGGTAGTCGGTTCCGACCATCTATTTTGACATCTTACGGCAAATATGCCCGGTTTGAAGCGGGACTCGGCCGAATTTCCACCCTGGCCTACCTAAGCATGCGTATAGTGGAGCGGACCCCCTCTGCCTTAGGCTCATCCTATGGACGAGGAACTTACCCTTTGGGAGCTGGGGCGTTTGGAGGCCGAGCGGAAGCTGCGGACGATAGCGCCGAGCGTGCTTGAGACCGCTTGGGTGCGGGAAGCGCAGGTAGAGGCGGTTATCGACGCCGTGCTGGTGCTCTCCGTCGGCAGCAATACTTCGGCTTATGCCCGGGCTCGCGAAGTCGGGGAGTGGTCGGCGCGAATCGCCGGGGCCCTCAAAGACGCTCCGGATGCCGTGCGGGCGCGCCGCATCGGCGTTCTGCGAGACCTCGACCCGGCGGCTCTCGAGCGGATTCCCGAGCTCCGGAATCTGGCAGGTCCCATCCGCGAGTACCAACGCTATGCGATCGATGGCGACGACCGGGTCGGCACCCTCGCCCTCATCGTAGCCGTCGCCGACGAATTCGCCCAACGCATCGGGCGCGACGAAGGTGGGCTTGGGGCCTCCCCAAGCTTGGTGCTCGAACTGATGCATGCCCGTTCGGATGGCGCGCTTCGTTCCATCGTCGCAGCGCTTGCAACCGCGGTGCATCCTAAAAGCCGTATGCGCGTTGCTTAAAAGCGATGCATGCGACGAGTGCGGGCACTCGGTCACTCTACACGGCGAACGGGGATGCGTGGTGCAGAGCCCTGGAACGCTCGAGAAACCTCCATCCTTCTGCGGCTGCAAGCAGACGTACGAGGCGCTCCGGTTGAAGCATCTCATCTAACAAAGCTCGGCTAGCCCGGCGGGCCCATGCATTAGAGCGCGGAGGTAATGCGGAAGTCCACCCGGCGTCCGCTTGCGATCTGCGTCGTGTTGAACCCGTTCGCGATCTTGATGACGTACTGATGGTTCAACAGATTTTGCACGTCGAAATCGAAGCCAAAAATCCTTGGCGCCGAGTGCCGGCCGAGCGAGAGATCGAAGGTTGTGTGCGATGCTAACCGTCCGTTGAGTACGCCGCCGTTGAGATTCTGAAATGCAACCGGGTAGCCGGTGCCATAATTGGTTTGGAGCGTTCCAAACCAGGAGCGCATCGGCCCGAAGGTGTGCGTGTAGGCAGCCGTAACCGCGACCGTTTGATCGTGATCCTCGGGTGCGAGCAGCGCCGGCGAGGTGAGCGGCAGCCCACCCGTATCGAGGCTCGATGTTGGAAAGAGAAACGTCGACCCCGAGATGCCCCCCGCATACGACCCCGATACCGTTCCGCTGACGTACCACGAGTCGCCGTCGTGTAGCGCATCTTGCAACCGTACTTCGAAGCCGGTGTCGATGCCGGTAGCATTATTGAAGACCGCAAAGAGCGGCGTATTGAGGAATTGCGTCGTGTCGAGTACGTTCGTCACCGAACGCTGAAAGATATTGACGTAGCCTTTCATGTGGGCGTTGAAGTAGTGCGCGACGCCGAGTTCGTAGTATGCGTCGCGTTCGGGTTGGAGGTTGTATGTCGGCGTCCCGCTGCAGCCGTTAAGGAGCACGCAATCGGCTCGAACGTCCTCAAGCTGCGGCGCGGCGTAGAAGCGTCCGTAGTAGACGTGAGCGATATTTTTGCCGCCGTCGGAGAGGTTGATGCCGATGCGCGGCTCGAGCATGTATCCACCGGCATAGCCGGTTGAATGATCGTAACGCAGGCCGTAATTGACCGCCAGATTGCGATTGGGCTGCCACTGGTCTTGCGCGTAGATCCCGATTTGAGCGCCGGCCTGATGCTGTCCGGTCGTAAAAGCGTAGTATCCGGGAGCGGGCGGCGGCGGCAAAGGGGTGGTTGGCGCGAGCGTGCATGCGGGGTCGTAGCACCCGAAGGTCTGCGATGCGTTAAAAATCTCGCGGCTTGCGTCCAAGCCCACTTTGAATGCGTGATGCTTGGTGGCGCGGAAGTCCGAGATGCGAATGCCCCCGTAGCTTGCACGGCGATCTTGCCGGAGCCCAATTTGGTTTGCGTAGAGCGGCGCCGATGGAGAAGTTGGATCGCCATACGCCGAGTTCGGAGCCAACGTTTGCACGTCGCTCGCTAAATTGCCCGCATAGGCGATGCGGGTGTACCGCACCCATGGAATCACTTGAAAGATCCCATCCCCGTCTTTGGACGTGGTCGTGAAATTGACGTTGAAGAAGCGGTCGTACTCGCGCTGCACGTCGTCGGTCCCGGCTGGGCTAAAGACCGGATCGATCGGATTGTTCGGATCGGTATTGATTGGAATCTGAAACTGCCCTAACTGATTCGATGCGTCAAAAGACAAGGTGCTGCGGGGGCTAAGTTGTGTGAGGAAACGCACGAACTGGTCCGCATTCGACGAGCCGTCGTGGATGGGCGAGTACGTTGGAGCATCGATGCCGGGGTTGCTGCGCTGCGCGTTCGTGCTCACAAACAGCTCGCTGTTCTTGAAACGTATCAAGTCGCTGAGACTGCCGGAGGCGGAGCCGAAACTTCCGCCCCCGATGCTGACGTGCCCGTAGCTTCCGGGAGCGACGTCCGAGAGCCGCGTGGTGACGATGTTGATGACGGCGCCGGCGCGGCTGCCACCGTATTCTGCGGGCATCGCGCCGGTTGAGATTTCGAGTGAATCGATGTTGCGCGGATCGATGATCTCGCCGAAGTTGGAACTGGTCGCAAGCGGAAGCGGTGCGCCGTCGATTTCATACGTCACGCCGTGGAAGCCGTGCGCGACCGGTTCGTTATACGAAAAGCGCACGATGCCCGGAACCGTTTCGATGAGCCGGTTGAGATTATCGCGATTGGGCGAGTTCGCGATTTGCTGCTTCGAGATCACGTTCACGGAGACGGGCGTGCCGCTCGCACCCGCGTGCGCCGCAACGACCGCCCGGCCGATGATTGCAAGCCTGTCCAGCGGCACGTTGACCGTGGCGACCGAGTCGCTCGTGATGTCGATATCGAGGGTGGGATTATCCGAGCCGTTCTCGCGAACCGTGAGGTGATAGTGGCCGAACGGTACTCGCGAAAAATGGTAGACGCCGCTCGGGCCGGTGGTGGTGGTAAACGACGAGCCGTCGCCCGTTAGCGTAACGGTCGCTCCCGCTTGCGGCTTGCCCGCCAGCGTGACGACGCCGCGAATAAGGCTGGTCGTGGCCGCGAACGCATTCGCGCCACAGGTAAGCAAACAGACGGCGACGAGCGCCGCCGCGCAGAGACGTGACATGGGGTCTCCTCAGATGCTGGGAAGGGTGATGTTAGGCGGCGAGCATCGAGCCCGGAGGAGGGCGGGCGAAACGCCGTCGCGCTAGGCGAAAGCGTTGCGGGAGCGGGCGCGTGCCGGTACGGGGCGTCCACCATAGGATGTGAGGAGCGAAGGCGGCCGCGGCGATCGCGACCGCGATCCTCGCCAGCGCGCGCAACGCGCCGACCGTGATGCTGCGAATCAGGAGCACGACCGCGACGACCGCGGCCAGCACGACCGCAACCGAAGCATCGGCATGCGCGGGCTCTAACGATTCACCCAGAGCGAACCACCCCAGCGATACCACCGCCAGCAGCGAACGGCTTGGTACGAGCGATGATAAGCGCGTCGCAAGAATGCTGCCTTGGAGGCAATGTCCAACCCCGGAACATGCCAGCGTAACAGCTCGCCCGGCGAAGCCGAGAACGGCTACGGCCGCGAGCCCCACCAGCAGTAGGTGGAAGGCGCCTCCCTCGGCATGGCCCGCGCCGTAACTCACCGTGTGGGCGAGGAGCGAAACGAGTAAGCCGAGCGCGAGCGCGCCGGGTAATCCCCGAAGATTCACGCGATATACCCCTTCGCGTAAGGGAACGCCGCTTCCGTCAGTTAGATGCCCGGCGGCGCGAGAACGATATCGAGGGCGATCGTGACGGGGTTGCCGATGACTGGATCCAGACGGACCACGTGCATGCCGAACGCGTGCCGGTCGATCTTCCCGGTGGCGTGGTAGATCGGATGCTCCGCGTTGCCTGCGACAGAGACCTCGAGATGCTCCGGGCGGCTCACCCCGTGGATCGTCAGCATCCCGTCCATGGTGAACCCCGTCGCGGTGCGCGAGATCGCCGTGCTGGCGAAGGTCCAATGCGGGTATCGAGCGACATCGAACCAATCCTCGCCACGAAGCGCCGCGTCGCGATCCCGGTCGCCGGTGGCGATCCTGCTCGGGTCGAGCGTGGCGGTAACCGACGTCGGCACGCGCGTTCCCGGCGCGAGCGTAACGCGCCCGTCTACGATGGGCACGCTTCCCACGACGTTGCTTACGAAGATGTGCTGCACCGAGAACGTCGCGGTGGAACGCGCGGGATCGATTGCGCGAGATACCGGCGGTGCTGCCGCGATCAACGCAACCGCGCCGGCTGCAAGGAGAGCGTGTAAAATAGTGCGCATCTCAGTATCCGATCGTAAACTGGGCGTTCATCGTATGCGTCGTGAGCGGCGTGCGCGCGATCACATCCTCGATGGTGAAACGCGCATTTTCCATCGGTGCGTACCCGAGCAGAACGACGCCGTCGCGCGCGAAGCCCGCGGGGTCGTTCGTCCCTTCGTATCGTGCTAGGGCAAAGAAGCGCCGGCTGAACGCGTAACGGAGCTGCGTGAATCCGCCGCTGGAACGGTAGCCGGCGCCGGCGATGCTGGAATCCCATCCCGTCTGCAGCAGCGATTCGCTGGTCCACTTACCCTTGCCGAACACCACGGCATAGCCCGTTCGTTGGAACCGATCGACGAACGAGGGCGCATCGGGACGCTCGCCGCCGTAGCGGTAAGCGCTCAGGGTTACCGGGCCGGCGGCGGCTTGAAGATACGTCATGACATCGGTTCCGATGGTCGCAAGGCCGCTCTGCCGGTCGTGGCCCGGGCCCGCGAAGATCTGCGCGCTCAAGCCGCGGAGCGTGTCGCCGACGGTGAGCTTCGCGCCGATCTTGGGGTCGAAAAACGCGAACGGATTATCGCCGACGGTTTGGTCGAAGACCGTGTAATGCTGCGCGGTTTCGCGGAAGGTTTCCGGATCGACCGGCAGCGGAAGCGTGAAAGACCCGGCCTGGACGTACACCGGAATGCGGGCACTCCATGGATCGAGCCGA